>CAMYWZ010000063.1 GCA_947302945.1 uncultured Bacillota bacterium | reverse complement strand
GACAACTTCTTCGACCATCTCGTCGACATGAAGCCGGAGAACATCAACATCCTCAACGGCATGACGGACGACCCGGAAGGCGAATGCGCCCGCTACGAGGCCAAGATCGCAAGCTACGGCGGCATAGACCTGTTCATGGGCGGCATAGGCGTAGACGGCCACATCGCTTTCAACGAGCCGTTCACAAGCCTTGCTTCCAGGACCGGCGTCCGCAACCTCACCACTGACACCCGCATCGTAAACAGCCGCTTCTTCGGCAATGACCCGGAGAAGGTTCCCAGCCAGGCGCTGTCCGTGGGCGTCGGCACCGTTACGGATTCCAAGGAAGTTCTGATCCTCATCAACGGCCACAACAAGGCCAGGGCGCTTGCCGCCACAGTCGAAGGCAACGTCAGCCACAAGTGGACCTGCAGCGCGCTGCAGATGCACAACGGCGCCATCATCGCCTGCGACGAAGCCGCCTGCGGCGAGCTCACCGTGGACACCTACAAGTACTTCCTGGACATCGAAAGGAAGGAAAGGCTGTAAGGCCTGCCCAAGCTGAATAAGGCACTTCCCGGCGGAGAGGGCTGTACCTCTCCGCCTTTTGTTTTGCGCGGTCCGCATGTGTCATTTATATTGAACTTTATATCCATTTGATGTATAATAATCTGAATAATTGGATTACTATGTCCTGTGTGAACGGAGACGCGGATGAACGAGTATGTCAGCGTGGTCATGCCATGCTACAACGACGGAAAATACATAAAAGAGGCCATAGATTCGGTCAAAGCCCAGACTTATCCTTTCGTGGAGCTGATCATCGTTGATGACGGCTCGGACGACAGGGAGCTGCTGGCGTCCCTAAAGGCGCTGGCAGAAGAGGACGGCATCCGTGTCTTGTACGCGGATCACGGCGGTCCGGCGGCAGCCAGAAACAAGGGGATCGAAGCCGCGAAGGGCAGATACATCCTGCCTCTGGATTCGGACGACAAGATCGCGCCCACGTACATAGAAAAGGCCGTCAAAGCCTACGAAGAGCACGAAAACGTCGGCATAGTCTACTGCAAGGCGGAACTTTTCGGCGAGCGGAGCGGCCCCTGGGATCTTGGGGATTTCAGCATAGGCCGCATGCTCGTAAGGGGCCAGATCTTTGTCACGTCGCTGTTTTCCAAAGCGGACTGGCAGGCGGTCGGCGGCTTTTCGGAGGAGCTTAAGGCAGGCATCGAAGACTACGATTTCTGGCTCTCGCTTCTAGAGCTCGGCCGCGAAGTTTATCAGATCGACGAAGTCCTGTTCTTCTACCGTCAGAAGCCGGTCTCCCGGAACACCGAATTTGCGCAGGACTCCGAAGCTGTGGCCGATGTTAACGCGTTCATATTCGAAAAGCACAAAGCCCTGTACGACGCTCACATCCACGAATACGTCGATGAGCTGCGCAAGGAAGTGGCCTGGCTGGAGCAGGAGAACAACGCCATGCGCAAGAGCCTCAGCTTCATCAGCAAGCTAAGCCGCATACCCTTTGTGCACAAGCTCAGCGTCTGGGCGAAGGAGAAGCTGAAGTGAAACTGTTCGCGTTCTTCCTTCCTCAATTTCATGAGATACCCGAAAACGACGAGTGGTGGGGCAAAGGCTTTACAGAGTGGACCAACGTCAGAAAGGCGCAACCGCTCTTCAAAGGCCACGTCCAGCCCCTGCACCCCCTGGGAGGCAACTACTATGACCTTCTGGACATTGAAACTGTCAAATGGCAGACCAGGCTGATGCAGGACTACCGCGTTGACGGCCTCATATACTATCACTACTATTTCTGCGGCAAAAAGCTTCTGGAAAAGCCTGCCGAGAACCTTCTGGCGCATCCGGAGATCCCCCAGAACTTCTTCTTCTGCTGGGCCAATCACGACTGGAACAGAGCCTGGAAGGGTTCAAGGGAGGTCCTTCAGAAGCAGACCTACGGCGGCCCGAAGGAGTGGGAAGAGCACTTCCGTTACCTGCTGCCGTTCTTTAAGGACAGCCGCTACGAAAAGAAGGACGGCTGCCCGCTGCTGATGGTCTTCGACCCGGGTTTCCCGGAGAAAAAGGAGCTTTTCAGCTACTTCGAGAAGCGCTGCAAAGAGGAAGGCTTCGGCGGCCTGTACCTGATAGAAACTTTCAGCGGAGCCGCGTATCCAGATGAGTTCGCGGAGTTCGCGGCAAACGCCGCCGCGCAGACGAAAGCCCTGTTTTTAAGGGAGCCGACGGTCTCCAGGGGCATATACTGGAGGACGCTTAAGAACCTGCCGCTGCGGGTGTACTGCCACTTCAAGGCTATGGCGGATCCAGCAAACACGCCGTTCCACGTCCTTAAGGGCGACGATCTCATAAAGCAGGAACTCGCCAAGGAGCCCTTCGACGGTTCCGTAGTCCACGGAGTGCATTTCGGCTTCGACAACACCTCAAGGCACGGAAAGCGCGGCTACGTCATCACGCCTCCCTCAAGGGAGATGTTCGAAAAACTCATGGACCGCCTTGCCGGCGAGGAATACGTCTTCCTCAACGCCTGGAACGAATGGGCCGAGTCCATGACGGTAGAGCCCACGGAAGAGTACGGTCACTCCTTCCTGGAGTGGATAAGAGACTGGAAAGAGAAGACAGAAAATGCTTAGTTCCATCACAGGATATCTTAACAGGCAGAAAAGACGGAAGGAATGGAGGCAGAGGAACCCACACAACACGACGAACCCGGTCAACGGCTTCGATTTCGGCAGCGTGGAGGTCGGCAACTTCACCTACGGGGACCTTACCGTCATAGACTTCAGAAAAACAGAGAAGCTCAGGATAGGAAGCTTCTGTTCCATAGCCTCGGGAGTCACCTTTGTCCTGAGCGGAGACCATCCGACCGACATGGTCTCCACCTTCCCGTTCAAGATCAAGTGCCTCGGGATGGACGTGGCGGAGGCCACCTCAAGAGGGGATATAACTGTCGGAGACGACGTTTGGATAGGGCAGAACGCTGTGATCCTTTCCGGAGTCACGATAGGCCGGGGCGCTGTCATCGCGGCCGGAGCCGTTGTGTCAAAGGACGTTCCGCCGTACGCGATAGCCGGCGGAGTCCCCGCGAAGGTCATAAGATACCGTTTTTCGGAAAGCGTCATAGAAAAGCTTCTTAAGATCGATTACAGCCGCCTTACAAAAGAGCGGGCGGAGAAGATCCTTCCGGAGCTTTACACGAAGGTCACGGAAGAAAACGCGGAAGAGATAGTAAGAAAGATCAACGGGGACTGACCCGGGAAAGATACATGGAAACAAAGCCGCTGCTGAGCATATGCATACCGACTTACAACAGGTCCGGACTGCTGAAGGAAACGCTGGATTCTTTGGTGGTCCAGCCCGAATTCGCATGCGGCAGGGTGGAGATAGTCATAAGCGACAACGCGTCCACGGACGGCACGCAGGCGCTTTGCGAAGAGTACCTGCAGAAATACCCCGGGCTACGCTACTTCAGAAACGCCGAGAACGTCAGGGACAGGAACTTTCCCCTGGCCTTAAGCCGCGGCACAGGCCTCTTAAGAAGGCTCAACAACGATACTTTCAGGCACTATGGCGGCTCGCTCGCCTTCATGTGCGAAAAGACAGAAAAATACATGGACTCAAAGCCCGTGCTCTTTTTCTCGAACGGTTACTGTCCCGGCGGAAAAGATGAGACAGTCAGCTTCTCGGACCTCTGCGTCAGAGCAGGTTACTGGGCCACCTGGATCGCCGCCTTCACCATCTGGGAGGACGACTGCGAAGGCCTTGCCGAGGACATGTCCGGTACCGAACTGAACCTCTGGCAGGTAAAAAAGCTGTACGAACTTGGCAGCTCAAAAAACAGCTGCGTCGTTATAGACGACAAGATAGGCGAGGTGATGGAGGTCGAAAAGAAGAACATCAGCTACGGAATGCACAGGGTGTTCTACACGAACTTTCTGTCGCTGCTAAGGCCCTATGTGGGCCCGCATATAACCGAGCTGCAGTACGAGCAGATCAGGAAAGACCTGCTCTGGTTCTTCCTCGGATTCATCGTCCAGTGGGAGATCGGGACTGACAGCATGGAGTACTCTCCGGAAGAGAATCTTAAGGAACTGGTCTTCGGCGAGTACAGAGACGCTCCGTACTTTAAGGAGTTCGAAAAAGAATACAAAAGAGAGATCGCTTCGATCCGGCTGAGGCAAAAGATCAAGCGGCTGATCGGTATGCGATAGGAAGCAATGTCGAAGAACAGCGTAAAAAACAACACCATTTTCAATACGATCAAGTCAGTCTTAAGCGTCGTTTACCCGCTTATAACTTTCCCGTACACGACCAGGGTCCTGATGACGGAGAACGTCGGAAAGATAGGCTTCGGCAGCTCCATCGTCAGCTATTTCACCCTGATCGCCTCTTTGGGGATAAGCACCTACGCCGTACGCGAGTGCGCAAGGCTCAGGGAGGACAAAGCTGCGCTGGAAGAGACCGCGAGCCAGATCTTTTCGATCAATATCGTGTCGACCGCGGTGTCGTACTTTGCGCTGCTGGTAACGTTCCTGTTTGCCAGAAAGCTGGATGAGTACCGCCTGCTGATATGCATCCAGAGCTCGGTGATACTGTTCTCGACGCTCGGCGCGGAATGGATCAACACGGCGATGGAGGACTTCAGGTTCATCGCCATAAGGACGATGATAATGCAGGCCGTCTCGCTGGCGCTGATGTTCATATTCGTGCGCAGGCCGGAAGACTACATAAAATACGCCATGATATCCGTCCTGTCCTCAAGCGGCGCCCACATAGCGAACATACTGTACAGAAGGCGCTTCTGCAGGATAAGGTTCACCCTCAGCATGGGCATGAAAAAGCATCTTCGCTCCATAGTGCTGATGTTCTCGCTGATCCTGTCGCAGACCATATACGTCAATTCGGACATGACGATACTCGGCCTGATAAAAGGGGATTACGAGACCGGTCTGTACAGCACGGCGGTCCGCATATACACGATAGTGAACACTACGATAGCATCCATCTCGCTGGTGGTGCTGCCTAAGCTCTCGTACTATTTTGCGGGCAAGGATTACAAGGAGATAGGCAAGCTGATGAAGTATTCGCTGAACTTCATCCTGGTGCTTGGGCTCCCGTGCATATTCGGGCTGGAAGTAATAGGGCCGCAGATCATAGTCTTCATGGCAGGCGAGGCTTACGCAGGCGCGGGTCTGGCTCTGAGGATACTTTCGGCAGCCATGCTCTGCTCGTTCATAGGAGGATGGATAGGGAACAATTCCTTCATACCGGCGGGCAGGGAGGATCTGTCCCTGAAAATATCGGTAGTTTCGGCGCTGATCAATATAGTCCTGAACTTCATACTCATACCGAAGTGGGGGCTTTACGCGGCAGCATTCACGACGTTTCTTTCCGAGCTTTTCGGGATGATATGCGGCTTCGTGTTCATGGATAAAAACATCAGGATAGAGGGCCTTAGGAGCATGCTCACCGGCCCGCTGATCGGATGTGCAGGCATACTGGCGATAGGCATAGCCGCGCAGCTTTTGCTGACGGAAGCCTGGCTGATCACCCTGGTCACGGTGGCGCTCAGCGTCATCTGGTACATCGCGGTCATGGTCGTCAGCAAGAATGAGTTTTTTATGGGATTTGCCGAAATGGCAGTTTCAAAGATAAAGAAAAGAGGAGAGCAATGAAGACAGTTTTACTCGCCGGGGGCTTCGGCACCCGCATCTCTGAAGAATCGATCTTTAAACCAAAGCCTCTGGTCGAAATAGGCGGAATGCCCATACTCTGGCACATCATGAAGAGTTATTCGTATTACGGCCACAACGACGTCATCATCTGCGCAGGGTACAAGCAGCATGCCATAAAGGAATGGTTCGCGGATTACTTCCTCAACTGCAGCGATGTTACCTTTGATTACCGCGACAAAGAGGAAAAGATAATCATCCACGACTGCCATACGGAGCAGTGGAGGGTCACCGTGGTGGACACGGGCCTTAACACCATGACCGGCGGCAGGATCAAGCGCATACAGAAGTACGTGGGCAACGAGCCTTTCATGATGACCTACGGCGACGGCGTCTGCGACGTTGATATAAACAAGCTCATAGAGTACCACAAGAGCCACGGCAAGATAGCTACTCTGACGGCTGTCCTTCAGGATCAGTCAAAGGGCGTGCTGGACATAGGCGGAGACAACGCGGTCAAGTCCTTCCGCGAGAAGAAGATCTCGGACGGAGCGCCCATAAACGCGGGCTTCATGGTCTTTAACCCCGAGGTTTTCGATTACATAGAGGGCGACAATACGGTGCTTGAGAGAGAACCGCTGGAGAATCTGGCTAAGGACGGACAGCTCATGTCCTACATGCACAGAGGCTTCTGGCAGTGCATGGACAACGTAAGGGAAAAGGATATGCTTGAAAAACTGCTTCAGGCAGGGAAAGCTCCCTGGAAGAAATGGGAAGACTGATATGGGAAACTGTTTTGATCTCAGCCTTTACAAAGGGAAGAA
>CAMYWZ010000062.1 GCA_947302945.1 uncultured Bacillota bacterium | reverse complement strand
GTTCAAGTGGATATTCCTGCTTGTAGGCGCCTGCCTCGTAGGGCTTCTGGCCATCATCGCAGTTCCCTGGTTTACTCTGGGCCTGCTCAAATAAGACGAAAAAGCCTGCCTTTTCAGCCCCGGATACGCTCCGGGGCTTTTTCGTGTCAAGGACGCGCGCGCGTAATAATAAGTTGAAAACGGACCGCGCCTGCGGTATAATATAGGGACGGCACCATCGGTGTCAGTATTTTGGTATGTAAAAACAGCAGATCGCATCTGCCGGCAAATAAAGCAAATGGAGGACATCCGAATGTCGGAATTCAACGGAGCAACACTCATGATCACCGGCGGAACGGGCAGCTTCGGCAACACCGTTCTCAAGCATTTCATCACCACGGACATAGGCCAGATCCGCATCTTCTCCCGCGACGAAAAGAAGCAGGACGACATGCGCCACGAGCTTCAGGCAAAGTACCCGGAGCACGCCGGCAAGGTCAAGTTCTACGTCGGCGACGTAAGGGATCCGCAGTCGATAGCGGACGCCATGCCGGGCGTGGATTACATCTTCCATGCCGCGGCCTTAAAGCAGGTCCCGTCCTGCGAATTCTTCCCGATGCAGGCCGTAAAGACCAACATCGAAGGCACCGACAACATGCTCCACGCCGCAGTGAACGCAGGTGTAAAGAGGGTAGTGTGCCTCTCCACCGACAAGGCTGCTTATCCTATAAACGCCATGGGCATCTCCAAAGCCATGATGGAGCACGTCATCTACGCAAACGCCAGAGTGGCGGCGGAGCGCGGAGGCACAGTCATATGCTGCACCCGCTACGGAAACGTAATGTGCTCCAGAGGCTCCGTCATCCCCCTGTTCATAGACCAGATACGCGCCGGGAACCCCATCACCATCACCGACCCGAACATGACAAGGTTCCTCATGAACCTTGACGAGGCGGTCGAGCTGGTGCGCTTCGCGTTCAACCATGCCGATCCCGGAGACCTGTTCATTCAGAAGGCCGACGCCTGCACCATAGGCGATCTTGCCAAAGCCGTGCAGCAGCTCTTCGGCGACACCGGCACCAATATCATAGGCACCCGCCACGGCGAAAAGCTCTACGAAACGCTCATGACCCGCGAGGAAAGGCTCCGCTCTGAAGACATGGGCGGCTACTTCAGAGTCAGGGCAGACAACCGCGACCTCAACTACGACCAGTACTTCGTCAAAGGCCAGGTAAGGACCATGGCCGACGAGGCTTACACCAGCCACAACACCGTAAGGCTGGACGTTGAAGGCACCGTCAAAAAGCTCCTCACCACGGACTACGTCCGCGAAGAGCTCGACGGCATCAGGCATTATTGATAAAGACACTGCACAGGACCATGAAGATACTTGTAACAGGAGCCGCAGGCTTCGTCGGCCGCAATCTGGTCGAAAACCTGAAAAACATAAGGGACGGCAAGAACAGGACCAGGCCCGGGATCAAAATAGAGGATGTCTATGAATACGACATAAAGAACACAGCCGAGGACCTCGACAGGTTCTGCACGGACTGCGGTTTCGTATTCAATCTGGCAGGCGTCAACCGCCCGAAGGACGTCTCAGAGTTTAAAAAGGGCAATTTCGGGTTCGCGGAACAGCTGCTCAATACCCTTAAAAAGCACGGCAACAAAGCCCCCGTCATGCTAAGCAGCAGCATCCAGGCCTCGCTTGCCGGAAGGTTCGGAACCAGCGAGTACGGCATCAGCAAGAAGGCCGGCGAGGAGCTCTTCTTCGAATACGAAGCCGAGACCGGCGCCCCGGTCCTCGTCTACCGCTTCCCGAACCTCGTCGGAAAATGGGTGCGCCCGAACTACAACTCCGCCGTGGGCACCTTCTGCAACAACATCGCAAACGATCTTCCCATAACCGTCAACGACCCTTCGGTAGAGCTCGAGCTCCTCTTCATAGACGACCTCATCGAAGAGATGTTCGACGCCCTCGAAGGCCATCCGCACCGCTGCGAATACCCTGCAGCCGGAGAGGACGGTTTCGACGGCCTCACCCCGAAGTGGTGCGAAAACGGCAGATACTGCGCAGCCCCTGTCACCCACAAGGCCACGCTCGGCTACATAGTGGAGTGCCTGCACACCTTCCACGACCAGCCGCAGACTCTGCTCATGCCGGCCATTGCCCCGGGAAGCTTCGAAAAGAAGCTCTATTCCATGTACCTCAGCTACCTTCCCAAAAGCAAGGCAGCCTTCGATCTTAAAATGAACTGCGACGACCGCGGCAGCTTCACGGAGCTTCTCAAGACCGCTGACCACGGGCAGTTCTCTGTAAACATTTCAAAGCCGGGCGTCACTAAAGGGCAGCACTGGCACAACAGCAAGTGGGAGTTCTTCATAGTCGTTTCCGGCCGCGGCCTCATCCAGGAGCGCAAGATAGGCACGGACGAAGTCATGGAGTTCGAAGTCAGCGGCGAGAAGATCCAGGCCGTACACATGCTCCCCGGCTATACCCACAACATCATCAACCTCTCCGAGACCGAGGACCTCGTCACCCTGATGTGGGCCAACGAGATATTCGATCCCGGGCATCCGGATACGTTTTACGAGCCAGTAAAGTGAGGAGACGCCATGGCAAACTGGAAGAACAACGGAAAACTGAAGCTGCTGATCATAGTAGGAACAAGGCCGGAGATCATCCGCCTTTCGGCAGTGATCAACAAGTGCCGCACATACTTCGATACCATACTTGCTCACACAGGGCAGAACTACGATTACACCCTCAACGGCATCTTCTTCAGGGACCTCAAGCTGGACGCTCCGGAGGTCTACATGGACGCCGTCGGCGAAGACCTGGGCCAGACCATGGGCAACATCATAGCCAAAAGCTACAGGCTCATGACCGAGCTTAAGCCCGAAGCCGTTCTGGTCCTCGGAGACACCAACTCCTGCCTCTCGGTGATAGGCGCCAAGCGCCTGCACATCCCTATCTTCCACATGGAAGCGGGCAACAGGTGCAAGGACGAGTGTCTGCCGGAGGAGACCAACAGGCGCATAGTGGACATCATTTCGGACGTCAACATGGCCTATTCGGAGCACGCCAGAAGGTACCTTGCCGAGTGCGGGCTCCCTAGGGAGAGGACTTACGTCACCGGCTCTCCCATGGCGGAAGTGCTTCAGAATAACCTCGCCGAGATCGAGGCCAGCGACATCCATAAGCGTCTGGGCCTTAAGAAGGGCGGCTATATTCTGCTCTCCGCGCACAGGGAAGAGAACATAGACACAGACAAGAACTTCACCAGCCTGTTTACGGCTATCAATAAAATGGCGGAAAAGTACGGGCTTCCCATACTTTACTCCTGCCACCCCAGAAGCAGGAAGAAACTCGAGGCGAGCGGCTTTAAGCTCGACGAGAGGATAGTGGCGCACGAGCCTTTAGGCTTCCACGATTACAACTGCCTGCAGATGAACGCTTTCGCCGTCGTGTCCGACAGCGGCACGCTTCCCGAGGAGAGCAGCTTCTTCACGTCTGTGGGGCACCCGTTCCCGGCTGTCTGCATACGCACCAGCACCGAGCGCCCGGAAGCCCTCGACAAGGGCTGCTTCGTCCTTTCCGGCATCGATACCACCGGGCTCCTGCAGGCTGTGGACCTTGCGGTCGAGATGGTAAAGAACGGCGACAACGGCATCCCTGTCCCGGATTACACGGACGAGAACGTCAGCGATAAGGTAGTGAAGATCATCCAGAGCTCCACAGGTATAATCAACAGGATGGTCTGGAGGAAAGAGCTATAGTGAGCTGTCCGGTAATAAAAAGCAAGTCCTCAAGGCCTTACCAGATCTGCAAATGCTGCGTCATGGATACCACCGACGATGACATAGTCTTCGACGAAAACGGCGTCTGCATGCGCTGCAGAGAGTATAAAGAGCGCATAGAGCCCGAATGGAACCACGGCAAAGGCCACGAAAAGGAACTTGCCGAGCTCATCTCCGCCATCAAAAAGTCCGGCGAGGGCAGGGAATACGACAGCATCCTGGGCCTTTCGGGCGGTCTCGACAGTTCCTACATGCTGCACCTTGCGGTAAAGGAGTGGGGCCTGAGGCCTCTGGTCTTCCACATCGACGCGGGCTGGAACCTGCCGGTGGCGGAGGAGAACATCAGAAGGCTCACCGAAAAGCTGGGCGTAAAGCTTCTTGTCGAAAAGATGGACCCGGAAGAGATGCGCCAGATGCAGCTCGCCTGGTTTAAGACCGGCCTTGAGTCGCTCGACGATCCGCAGGACCACGCGTTCATAGCGCTCATCGATAAATACGCTGAAAAATACGGCATAAAGTACATTCTGAACGGCTACAACATCTGCACGGAGATAGTCGCGGATCCCGATTCCTGGGCCGGCGTATCGGGCCCGACCGGCGACGGCACCTTCATCAGGGACGTCATCAGAAAGTACTGCGCCGTACCCATAGAGCACTATACCTTCACAAGCGGCCTTAAGCACAAATTCATCTGGCCCTATATCAAAGGGATCAAGACAGTAAAGCCGCTGAATTTCGTGGAGTTCACAAGGGAGTCCATGCTGAAGACGCTGTCCGAGGAGTACGGGTACGTCGGGTACGGACAGAAGCATTTCGAAGATCTTCTCACGAAGTTCCTCGAAGGCTGGTGGCAGCCCACAAGGTTCGGCCACGACATAAGGATAGCTCAGCTGAGCAGCCTTATCGTTACCGGCCAGATGAGCCGCGATGAGGCTCTTAAAATACTGGAAAAGCCTCCCGTGTCCGAGGAAGAAGCGAAAGCGATGTTCTCCGAAGTCGCGGAAAAGCTCGGGATCTCCGAAGAAGAACTCATGAAGTATCACGAGCTTCCGGAATGCACGGAAAAGTTCAAAAGCCAGGAAAAGCTGTACAGCTTCGGAATAAAGCTGTACGAAAAGCTCGGGCTCGAGATGAGGATACGCAAATAGATATCAGTTTGGTACCGGACGGTTCGGTTGGAGATGGAACATAAGATCTGCATAGTCATCGTCACATATGATCCGGACGCGGAGCACCTTAAAGCAGTCACCGACTGCGTAAAAGGCGCCGGCTGCATTCCGGTGATCTCCGACAACAGCCCAGCGGAACAGTCCGTTCTGAACGGCCTTGAAGACTGCAAAGTCATACGCCACGGCGAGAACAAGGGCATAGCTTACGCGCAGAACCGCGGCATCGAATACGCGCTGGCGCAGGGAGCGGACATCATAGGCTTCTTCGACCAGGACAGCATCGTAGACAGCAGCCTCATAACGGCACTTGCCGGAGCGCTGGAAGAAGGCGGCATCCGTATAGCAGCACCCGTCAGCATAGACGCAAAGACCGGCGAAGAGCTGCCCAGCCACAGGATAGGGAAAAACGGCAGGCCTGTCGACGTGTTCGCCGAAAACAGCACGGAAAGAACGCTTGTGGACATAGCCATATCGTCGGGGACCTTCGTGAAAAAGGACGTCTTTGAGGAGGTCGGGCTCTTTGACGAGTCGCTGTTCATAGACTTTGTGGATATCGAATGGTGCCTCAGATGCCGCAAGGCCGGAATACCCATCGCGGTCATCAGCTCAGCCAGAATGCCGCATACCATAGGCGAAGACACGAGAAAAGCGGGGCTCATCACCATTACTGCCCACAGCCCTTACAGAACGTATTACAAAGTCAGGAACGCGTTCCTGATGTTCGGGAAGGGCGCAGACCGCAGCTTCTGCATGTCGCAGCTGCTCCCCGCGCTGGTGCACAACGGACTGCTCATCTTCGACAGGGCCCGCGGCAGAGAATACAGAAAGTACTATTTCCGTGCCATTGCGGACGGACTTAAGAAAAGAGACGGAAAGTATGAACAGTGGCATGAAAGAGTGTGATCACAACAGCGTCTGCATGGCGTCGTACAACGGCGAACGCTTCATCAGAAAGCAGCTGGAGTCCATACTCGCGCAGATCGGCGCCAATGACGAAGTCATCATCATCGACGATGGCTCTTCCGACAGCACGCCCGACATCGTAAGGCAGATGGCCGCTTCAGACCCGAGGTTGAAACTGATCGTCAACGAGAAGAACCTGGGGGTGAACGGCACTTTCGAAAAGGCGATAGGCATGGCCACGGGCAGATGTATTTTCCTCTCCGATCAGGACGACATCTGGACCGACGGCAGGTATCAGCTGATGCTGGACGCGATCGATAAGAATAAAGTCCTGTGCGTCGCAGGCAATTTCAGCCTTATCGACGCCGACGGCAAGCCGCTGGATCTCGACATGGGAAGGCTGTATGCCAAAGACAGCTCTGCCTATGCAAAAAACATACTCAGCATCTTCACCGGCAGCACATGCTACTTCGGCTGCTGCATGGCATTTGACAGCAAACTTAAGGAAACGATACTGCCTTTCCCGGAAGGCATCGAATGCCATGATCTCTGGATAGCCATGGCCGCAAACTACCTGAAGAGCAACGCGCATCTGGATGACATAGTGCTTCTGCACAGGATGCACGGCAATAACGCCACCGAAACGCAGCGTGCTCTGAAAAACAAGATAAAAGCCCGATCTATCATGCTTTCCATGTACAACACGCTGAGAAAGCGCAGCAGACAATAAACTGAAGGGATCATCAT
>CAMYWZ010000061.1 GCA_947302945.1 uncultured Bacillota bacterium | reverse complement strand
TACCCTTATTACCGAGCGCCAGTAGGAATAGCGGGGCGCGGTTATCTTCTCCGAGGCAAGATCGTCAAGCTCAACTCTTGAGAAGAGCTCTGCTTCGGACAGGCCGAGGTCGTCTATTTTCACAAAATCATCTTTCATTGCACTACCTCGCCTTTGAAGTGAAGGATATCCTGGGATCCACCATCGACATCAGCACGTCGCCGAGTATCAGAGACGTTACGGACAGAGTGGCAAAGAACATTGCCAGACCGACTATGACGTTGTTGTCGTACGAGTTGATGGCCGTGGTGAGCAGGTTTCCTGTACCGGGGACTACGTACACACGCTCTGTGATAATGCCGCCTACCATGGCTCCGAGTATTGCGCCTGGGACGCCGTGAACGATGGGAATGATGGCATTTTTAAGTATGTGCTTGGAGAATATCTCTCTCTCGGAAAGACCGCCTGAACGCGCGAACTTTACGTAATCCGAATTCATCTGGTCTATCATGTACCGCCTGAGCCACCTCATGAGTCCGGCTATTGCCGGCAGCGAGAGCGAAATGACAGGCAGTACATACATCTTCCACGTTGGATTTTGCACGTTGAACGTAGCCGGCAGCCCGAACACCTTGCTGCCTATGGCCTTGAACAGGAAGATGTAAGCCAGCGAAGGAATGGCTACGATGAAGATGATGTAGACAGTACCGATCTTGTCGATGAGCTTGTCTTTGTTGAGGGCCATGAGTATGCCGATAGGAATACCGAAGAGATAGGCCATGATAACGTTAAGGATACCGATGCTGAAGGAGTAACCCATCTTGGAGGCACCGTTCTTCCTTGCGATGGTGGAGGTGTAGTCGTCCACGTAGCGCTGCTGGTTGAGAGCGCTGGACCCAAAGGAACCGGGAAGGTTGACCAGGGTATGCAGATCGTCCGCGCTCATGTCGGTGTGTCCGGTCGGATAGTAGGTCTGTTCCATGACGTACGAGCCTTGAGACTGCGTCATCGTGGTGAATACGTCTACGCCGGTATTAACTATGAATGAAGTTCCCAGACTGATGGTTATCAGGTTCTGATGTATGTACGGGAACTTTGAATTACAATACAAAAGATATCGGTGCGTAGTGCCGCTTCCTATTATGGCGGGAGAGAACTTCTCGCCTCCGTAGGCCGGATCGTACAGGGTAAACGTTAGCCCCCGTTCTCCGGTAAAGGCATTCTCCGAATCTTCTACGTTGTGGATGTTATCTATCGTAACGATATGTCCCAGATAATTGCCGAGCCTGCCCAGCAGCGGTTTGTCCTTGACAGCAAAAAGCTGCTCGGAACCGCCGGTAACGACCTTGTTGCCGGACATGACCGCGTCGAGGCGTATGACTTCATAGCCCCGGGACTCGTAATATTCGGTGAATTGAGCTACATACTTTTTAGCGGCAGCCGAATCCTGCGCAGGAGTTCTTCCGAACTTTACAGCCTCGGCTCTTTGTTCTTCCGTTATTTCCCCGTTAAGGGTGATCTCCAGAAGATAATCCGCATAGGGGACGTAATCCAGATAGCCATACTCTTCCCACTTCCTGTATCTGTAGGCCTTCTTCTGATTGCTGCTCTGCTTGTTGTAGAGAGCATCTGCAGCGAAGATCAGAGAACGGTCCATCAGGGAATAGATGAGCAGCATGATTATAGCGACGACGCATATAATGGCTATTAATCCCCTTATGATTCTGTTGATCAGGTATTTTCTCATAGCAACTGTGATTTAACGCTCATAAGGAGGGTGGGAAAAACCCACCCTCCTTAAAGTTATACAAAATTGACCTTTTGGGTGCTCTCTTTAGTAGATACCGAGGCAGTGGATCATGTCTCCGTCCTGTCCGTAGAGAGTGTTGAGGTAAGTCTGCGGATCGCCGTAGTCCGGGCCCCATCCGGATACATCGTACATATTGTAGTTGCACATGTAACCGTTGTCGCAGTAGTAACCTGCATAGTACCAGTCCTTAGAAGCTGCGCAGTCGGTGCAGTTGATTATGACTTTGCCGTCGAGGACCTTTTCAACAGACTGCTTGTAAGCGTTTGCTCTGTTGACATAGATCGGGCTTGCCGTGTAGGTCGGCAGGTCGAGGTAGATCGGCTTTTCCTTGCTGATCTCAACGCCCTGAGCCTTGAGCTCTTCGATAGCCTTGTTGAGTTCGGCTACAGCGTTGTCAGCATTGTACCAGCCGTCGAATCCGGAGCTTGCGCCCAGACCGGAGTTGCCGTTCGGATCCCAAACCTTGACGGGGAATCCATCCTTGTCAAGCTGAGCCTGCATGATCTCGCCATAGTAGGTGCCAGCCGGGAAGGTGCCAAGTCCAACAACGTTGACGCCCTCGGTGAGCATTACGAAGTCGCCGGGAACGTAGGAGTTGATGACGGAGACGAGCTTGAGGTCTTCGCCGACGGTCTGTGCGTTGTAAGCACCTCTGTCGAGAGCGAAGGCGACTGCCCTTCTGAAGTGAACGTTAGCCATTGCCAGACCGGTGCGCTGAGCGTCATCGTAAGTCTGAGTGGTGACTACCTTTGTAGCGTCGTTGACGTTAGCATAGTACTGTCTGTTGATGTTGAAGAATGTACCATAAGAGGTGGCGTCGGTTCCGGTGGTGTAGCCGTACTTGTCATACCAGCCATCCTTCTTGGCTTCTTCGAGAGAAGTGGTGTTGAGTCCTGCGCCTGCGAGCAGACCGGCCTTCATGTCGTTGTAGGCCTTGAGAGGATCCTTGCCGTCGTTGAACTGAGCCTTGATGGTCTTGATGTTGACGGCATCCTTGTTCCAGTAGTTCGGGTTCATAGTGAACTCGATGGAGTTCTCGGATACGAAGGAGCTTACGAGGTAAACGCCGCAGTATGCGATGGTCTCGGGGCTGGTGCCGTACTTGTAGTTGGCATCTTCAGCGTTGAAGTCAGCACCGAACTTGCCTCCCTGGGACTCGTAGAACTCTCTGCAGAGAGGAGCGAACGGGTTGTAGGTGAGCATGGTGAGGAAGAACGGGTTAGCGTCTTCGAGGGTGTACTGAAGTGTGTACTCGTCAACAGCTTTTACGCCTACCTGAGCGAAATCGGTGATCTCGCCGTTGGTGTATGCGTCAGCGTTCTTGACGTTTGCGCCGGCAGCACCGGCAAGGCCTTCGAGTCCGCCCTTAACGTCGAGCAGATGCTGGAATCCGGCTACGAAGGAGTCTGCGGTGAGCTTTCCGACTTCACGGCCCTGGCTGTCTGTCCAGATGATGCCCTGACGGATCTTGAATGTGTAGGTCTTGCCATCAGCACTGACTTCCCACTTTTCTGCGAGCGCAGGCTGCATGACGTTTTCGTTGTCGTACTCTACGAGCATGTCGACACCGTTGATGATCCATTCGGAGTCGGCAGATCTGTAGGTTGCCTGAATGTCCCAGGTCTGGGGATCAGAGCTGAATCCTACGCCGTAAGTGTCGTTGAGGGTGTATCCCTGCTCGGCAAGATAGGACTTAGCCCATGCCATGTAAGTACCGGTTCCCTTGAGTTCCTTGTACTTGGCCTTCATGGTCTCTCTCTGCGCGCTGGTGATAGGATCTCCGTTGACTACGAGTGCTTTGTAGAACCTGTACTCGTCAAGACCCCAGAGGCAGTTGCCGATCGTGTAGGGAGCTACACGTCCGATAGCATAGTTGCCGCCCTTGGAAGAACCAGGAATGTAAACTGCAGCCTCGAGGAGCTTTGCTTCGGCGATAGCCATGAGAACGTATCTCTTAGAGTTGTTCTTGGTCTCTGCCTTAGCAGCTTCATAAGCTGTCTTGTAATCTCCGAGGACATCCGCGAAGATCTTTGCTGAATCCTCAAGATACTTGGCTTCATCTACTTCGGGCTGAAGCACGAGTTCCTTGGGAGCTTCGTTAGCAGTGTTGTTCTGCTTGGGTCCGCATGCAGCAAGGGAGAAAACCATTGCCATAGCGAGGAGCAGAGCAAGTGCTTTGCTTACTTTTCTCATTTTAAACCTCCTGAAAAGTATATTATCGGTTTTCAATAATGCCTAATTATGCCCCGAAATCCGGTGTTTTGTCAAGTGAAATTGTAAAACGTGTGAATTTTTTGTGTTTTACACACATATTCAGGCAAATTGATGGTTTTTTTTATGGCCGGACACCAAAACTTCTGCGTCTGCGGAATTATTAACAAACTGTTTTTTCTATGATATACAGAGGGGCGGCTTTTATGCAGGCCCTGAATAAAGAAAAGGAGGCAGAGGTGCGTGCCTCTGCCCCGCTTGTTCTAATGTGTTTTACATGCGGCTTCAGACTTTCCTGACGTCGATGCCGGTCTTGTGACCGTTGATGTCGAAGGTCTGTTCGCAGCCGGCTTCCTCTATGCCGTCAGCGAGGGTCTCGGACTTGATGTAGTCCGCGAAGTCCTTTGCGACAGCCTTGACTTCGTCGTCCGCGGCAAGGCTGATGACGATGCGGTCCATCATCTCGAAGTCCTTTGCTTTGCGCAGCTGCTGGATCTTGGAGACGAGCTCTCTGGCAAGGCCTTCCTCCACCAGCTCTTTGGTGACCTGGGTGTCGAGGATGACGCAGACGCCGTTTTCAAGCGCCACGTCGAAGCCCGCCTTTGCGGAGACGGAGGAGCTGACCATTTCGGGAGCGATCTTCGTATCTTCGCCGTTGAGGCTTAAGACGAGCCCGCCGTTTGCGAGGTCCGCGAGGGCCTTCTTCGGGTCGAGCTTTGAGATCGCGGCGCCGAAAGCCTTGATCTTTGGGCCCAGGACGGGTCCTGCTGCGCGGAAGTCCGGCTTGAGCGAGTAGTTGATGTAGCTGTCCATCTCGTGCTCGAACTTTATCTTCTTGACGTTGAGCTCTTCCTTGATGAGGTCCGCCATGTAGCCTATCTTCTCCTCGTAAGCTCCGTCCACGAGAAGCTCGGACAGGGGCTGGCGCACCTTGATGCGGGTCTTTTCGCGTATGCCGCGGCCCATGGTGACTATCTTCCTGACGAGGTCCATGCGTTCCTCAAGACCTGCGTCGAGCAGGGACTCGTCGGCCTTCGGGAAGTCCGCGAGATGTACGGATTCCTCGCCGGTAAGGTCTATGTACATCTCGTCGGAGATGAACGGGGCGACAGGCGCTATGATCCTTGCAAGGCCGGTGAGGATCTCGTAAGTCGTGGAGTAGACGGCCTTCTTGTCGTCGTCCATGGTCTCGGCGTAGAATCTTCTCCTGGCGCGGCGTATGTACCAGTTGGACAGGTCTTCCTGGACGAAGTCCTGAACTGTCTTCACGAAGCTGTTGTGGTCGTAGCCGTCCAGGCAGGCGGTGGCGTCCTTAAGGCACCTGTTGTATTTCGAGAGTATCCAGCGGTCCAGCTCGGGGCGCTTTGCGTAAGGAACGAAGCAGTCGCGGGCGTCTATGTCGTCGGTGTTGGCGTAGAGCACGAAGAAATTGTACACGTTGCGCAGCGTTCCGAAGAACTTGCCCTGGATGTCCTTAAGGCCTTCCTCGTCGAACTTGGTGGGAAGCCACACGGGGCTTACCGAAAGCAGGTACCAGCGGGTGGCGTCGGCGCCGTACTTGTCGAAGAGCGCGAACGGGTCGACCGTGTTGCCCTTGTGCTTGGACATCTTCTTGCCTTCCTTGTCGAGGACGAGGTCGTTGACGAGAACGTTCTTATACGGGGCTTTGCCCTTGATGAAGGTGGAGATGGCCATGAGGGAATAGAACCAGCCTCTGGTCTGGTCTATGCCTTCGCAGATGAAGTCCGCGGGGAAGAGCTCCTCGTCGAACTTTTCGGCGTTCTCGAACGGGTAGTGCATCTGCGCGAAGGGCATGGCGCCGCTGTCGAACCAGCAGTCCATGACTTCGGGGATGCGGGACATGAGGGCGCCGCAGCCGCACCTGATATGGACGTCGTCCACGTACGGGCGGTGCAGTTCTATGCTTTCGTCTATTTTTTCTACCGCAAGCTCCACGAGTTCTTTGCGGCTTCCTACGCACACGAGCTTTCCGCAGTCCGGGCAGCGCCAGATGGGTATCGGGGTGCCCCAGTACCTGTTCCTGGAGATGGACCAGTCCTTGACATCCGCAAGCCAGTTGCCGAAGCGGCCTTCGCCGACGTAGTCGGGGTGCCAGGAGACGGTGTTGTTATTGGCGACGAGCTGGTCGCGGAGGGCTGTCATCTGGATGTACCAGGAGGGCTTTGCGTAGTAGACGAGCGGGGTATCGCAGCGCCAGCAGTGCGGATAGTTGTGCTCCAGCTTCTGCTTGTCGAAGATCTTGTCCTGGCTTGCAAGCCACTTGATTATCTCGACGTCCAGACCGTCTTCCATGATGAAGCGGCCGGCCCAGGGGGTGGCGGTATACTTTCCGGATTCGTCCACGGGGTTGACCACGGCCACGCCGTACTTCTTGCCGGCGACGTAGTCGTCCTCGCCGAAGGCGGGTGCGCAGTGTACTATTCCGGTACCGTCTTCAGTGGTAACGTAGTCCGCTGTGCCTACGAAGAAGGCCTTGCCGGGGATCTCCACGAAGGGCATGAGCTGTTCGTACTCCATGCCTTCCAGATCCGCGCCCTTCATCTCTTCCACGATCTTATACTCGCCGTGGGAGCCGAGGACCGCGTCCACTCTGGCCTTGGCCATGTAGTAGAACCTGCCGTTCTGCTCGG
>CAMYWZ010000060.1 GCA_947302945.1 uncultured Bacillota bacterium | reverse complement strand
CTTTCCTACGGAGCGGTAAAGCTCCGCCATCAGAAGGCGCTCTCGCTTTTAAAGCAGGCCATGGATCCCGGACGCGGCAAAATACTGAAGCTCGTGTAAAAACTTTAAAAAAAAAGCCCGGATGATACTGCCGGATCCTTGAAAACTTCGTATAAACATACGAAAAGCAAACCACAGTTAATAAAGCCTTCCGAAGAGGAGGCGGAAAGATACAGTTTAAGGAGAAAAACGATGACAGAAAAAATGCAGGAATTCCTTGAAGAAGCAGGAAAAGACGCAGCTCTTACAGAGAAGATCAACGCAGCGGAGTCTGCCGACACCATCATAGCTATTGCCAAAGAGCTCGGATACGAGCTTGCGGACGAAGATCTTGTCCTTGAAATTCCCGGAGGGGAGATATCCGACGAAGATATCGATTCCGTCGTGGGAGGCGCGATGGTGCACAATTCCATGGTCAAGGATTCCATGGTGCACAATTCCATGGTCCATAACTCCATGTTCGCGAACTCTATGTTCAAGAGTTCTCTTGTAAAGGATTCTCTGGTCAAGGACTCTCTCGTAAAGGACTCCCTTGTAAAGGATTCTCTGGTCAAGGATTCCATGGTCAAAGATTCCATGGTCAAGGACTCCATGTTCAACTGGGGCAATCTCGCCAGGATCCTGAGCTCCAAATAGCAAGAGTTCGGATCTTAAGAGCAAATGCCGGGTAAAGACAAGAAAAACATAAAGATAAACAGAGTCATAGCGCTCATATGCGTCCTGGCTCTGCTGCTTTCCGCCGCTTCCTGCGCAAAACCTGCGGGAAATGCTGCGGAGAATGTTTCGAATACCGGAAATTCGGCCGAAAACACATTCTTTGGGAAACCGTGGGTAAACAGCTGCCTTGAAGCCAACCTTCCCGAAAAGGCTCCTGAAGCAAAGGACGATCTCTATCTTCACTACAACAGGGATCTTCTTGAAGAGCATGCGGGAAGCGTCTACATACAGGCATCTGCTATAGACAGCGCAGTTGCGGACCACGCGAAGGCTGTCCTTAAGACCGGAGCAGGGAAGGGGCTCTCAGACGGAGGTTATTCGGCAGCGGAACTGGAGCAGCTCAGGATATTCCATGATCAGGCGCAGGACCTCGATGCTCTTAAGGAAGCCGGTATCAGCCTCATCAAGCCTTATCTTGACAGCATAGCAGCCGCCGGAACTCTTAAGGAGCTTGAACAGGTCCTTTTATCCGAAGACTTCCCCTTCAGCCCTTATATCTACTTCGCTGTCAGCGCTTACGACATGTCCGGAAAGAACAATGTCTTCATCTATCCGCAGCTGCTGTTCGTGGGGCTCGGAGAAGCTGAATACTACCAGGACACGACCGATCCCGATGTGCAGAACGTAAACACGAATATGATACTTCAGACCGGCGTTTACGTCATGCAGGACCTTAGCTGGCTGGGCATGGACTACGATCAGATCGCGGCGAATATGCAGGAACTCATCGATCTTGAAAAGTCGTACGCGAAGTATTCCGGATACAACGACCGCTACCTGGACATGCCATACGGAGCTTTCGCGGACTCCACCGAGAATATGAGCCTTGATGAGCTTGCGGCGCTCTGCCCGAACTTCCCGATAAAGGAGACAGCGGTCAAGTTCGGTAAAGACGCGTCGGAGTTCTTCTCTGTATGGTCAAAGGAATGGCTTCCTTATTTCAATTCTGTATGGATCGAAGAAAATCTGGACATGCTCAAGCTTCTCACGCAGGCCAAGATCATCCACGAATGCGAGCCGTTCCTGGATCCTTCGGTCTACGACAGCATCAGGGAACTGATGGGCGAAGAGCCTGTCTCCGGGGAAGAGAACGCTGATTCTGTATGCAATCAGGGTTTCGTATTCAGCCAGCTCCTCGGAAAGATCTATACCGCGGACAGCTACAGCGCAGGCGAGATAAAGCGCCTCAACGATATGGCAAAAAGCCTCATCGAAAGCTGCAAAGGCCTTGTCGCGAAGACAGGATGGATAAGCGCCGCATCTAAAGAAAAGATGCTGGAAAAGCTGGACCTTATGCGTATCTGCATAATGCAGCCGGACGGCGGCTATCTGGATTTCTCCGACATGGGGCTTGTTCCGTCGGAGGAAGGCGGAAGTCTCCTTGGCAACTATCTCAAGATAAAGGCCTGGTACAATGAGAAAGACAACGCTCTCCTTAAAAGAGACGCTCTGGCCCAGTTCGCCTGGAACTATCTGAAGCTCAGCAGGATCAGCTGCGCCTACGAACCTGACACGAATTCGATAATGATCACGCCGGGTTTCCTGGCCTCCATAGAGTACAGCAGCAGCATGTCCGATGAGGAGCTGTATGCTCAGGCCGGCTGGATAATCGCCCACGAGATCAGCCACGCCTTCGACTATACCGGAGCTCAGCAGGATGGTTACGGAAGAGGGGAGAGCATCCTCGACGAGGCGGATATAAACAGTTTCCTGTCCCTGACGGACAAGCTCTCTTCCTACCTTGACACCATAGAGGTGCTGCCCGGTGTCAACCTGACCGGGGACAGGGTAAAGACGGAAGCCGCGGCAGACATGATAGGTCTGCAGATCACGCTCGACGCGGTAAAGGGCATCGCGGGCTTCGACTATGAGAAGTTTTTCGGAAGCTTCGCAAGCTACCTGTTCATGACTCTGCCTTCGGAGGAATATGTGTCGGTGCTCCTGTCCGACGAGCATCCGCTGCATTACATCAGGGCTAACGTCAGCGCCCAGATGACGGACATATTCTATGAGGTATACGGCGCGAAAGAGGGCGACGGCATGTACCTTCACAAAGAAAAGAGGATAAGTTTCCTGGGCGAATAAAAAAGTTTACGACAATCGCTGCCAAAGCAGCGGCTAATGCGTATAAAAGAGTAAAATAACTGAAAACCCAAGATCAGGAAAGGAGTTTCGTAATGAATAACAAGAAGAAGAACAGCAAGCCGCAGCCTGCCCCTGCAGAAGAACTGCTGAAGAAGGAAGATGAGGAGCTTAGTGAAGACGCTCTTGATTCGGTAGCAGGAGGCATTTCGGCTGCTATCAATCCGACTTTAAACGGCGGCATACCCGGCGTAGGCGTCAAGTAGCGACGCGAAAAAGTGCCTTGTAAATGAAAGGATAAAGCAATGGAAAACGAAAACGAAAAGCTTCAGGCTGTAATTGAAAAGCTCATGGAGTCATTCAATGAAGAGCAGAAGGCAAAGGCCGCAGAGTGCGAGGATCTTGACGACCTTATCAAATTCGCCAGCGGCGAAGGCATAGAGATCCCCGAAGAGCTGCTCGACGACGTAGCCGGCGGCAGGCTCACGTTCCTGTCTCTTAAGAACGGCTTGTTCGGCGGATTCGGCGGCCTTGGTATAAAACCGCTGTTCCAGAATCAGAAGGCCACAGGCGTCAAGACCATATTCAACGCCGGAACCGACACTACCGCCAACAGCGCTGTGTTCAACCCTGCCAATAAAACAACGGCAGTCGATACCGTGTTCCACACTGGTACTACAGGCAACAAGAACGTTGCAGTGCCCACCGGCATCATAGTCGGCGACATGCAGAAGGCTTAAACATAAAAGTCAGCGCATAAACACTTATTGAAAAGGATAAATACATGAACATCAACAAGAAACAGGACGGCAGCACGCTTACAGTCGCTCTTGAAGGCAGACTGGATACTGTCACTGCTCCGCAGCTCGAAGGCGATCTCCGCAGCTCGGTAAACGGTGTCACAGAGCTTGTATTCGATCTCGACAAGCTGGACTACGTTTCATCCGCAGGCCTCAGGGTCCTGCTTTCCGCGCAGAAAGTGATGAAGCGCCAGGGCGACATGGTCATCAGGAACGTAAAGCCTGAGATCATGGAGATCTTTGACGTTACCGGGTTTTCCGACATTCTGAACATAGAAGAGGCGGCAAGGCTAACTTAATAATAAACTCTTCCCCGGAGCAGCCAGTTCTGCGCCGGGATGATCGGTTTTTGAACAATTTACCGGAGTACCATATGGCAGACATGAAACGATTCGAACTGAACCGTCCGGAATACGGCATCTACATGAACGAGAAGGCATTCGGAGGGACAGCCATCAACACGATAGGCTTCCTCATGCGCTTCCCCGGCACCGATGCGGATACGCTGCGTGCAGCGGCGGACCGCGTGATAGAAGCGGTGCCTGTATTCGGCCTTGCGCTCGAAGAAAAGTCCGGATCCCCCAGCCTTGTGCTTGCAGGGAAGAAAGATAAGTGCGGAAAAGGAAAAGATCTTTCTTCCGGGCAGGCGGCAGCTTCCTGGGAGGCCCTGGCGGCAAGCACTATGGGCGGCAAAATGTATGAGTTCACCGCAGGTAAGCTCACGGACGGCGGTTCGTACCTGACAGCGCGTTTCCACCATATCATCCTCGACGGCTACGACATGTGCAAGATCGCCCGCCTCATCCTTGATGAGCTTGAAGGAAAGCTTACATTCGATACAGGCGGTATTTCCCGCTACACTCCGGCAGAACCGGACGAATCCGCAGAGAAATCGTTCTGGCTCAACTACTTCTACGACGCGGACTACGAAGCCTCGCTTCTTCCGCTGTCTGCGAATTCCGCGGACCGCAGGAGGATATCTTTCTCCCTCGGAGAGGACCTCACGGACAGTATCAAGTCGTTTGCAGCAAAGCACAGCGTAACTGAAGCGTCGGTGTTTGCCGCGGCGCTCTCGCTGTATCTGGCAAGAGCTTCGCAGAAGAAGGACGCGGTCTTCATCATGCCCCGTCTCGGACGCAGCACCAAAGAGGAACGCGAAAGCTACGGCTGCCACACCACAGCCGTTCCGGTACGCGTTACGGTAGGGGAGAAGGTCACTTTCCCCAAGCTCTGCGCCCTTACCCTTGAAAGGTCCAGGGAGGCGTCAGCGCACAAGGATTACGGCATAGACCGCATCCTTTCGGATCTGAAAAACGGCGGGATCATAAGCGGTTCCGTCAGCGAATACACGTTCAACTTCTATCAGATGGAGCTTCCGTCGCCTGTCGCATACGACATAGACATGAGCATGGACGGAGCAATGCACAACCATCTGACTCTCAATATCACTTCTTTTGACGGAACTGCCCGCATAACTTACGACGCCCGCGAAGGCATCTACGACGAGGCCTCCGTAACACGCTTCCACGAAGCCCTCCTGCACATCATCACAGCAGGGATCAGGAGGCCGGGCCTTCCGGTCGGAGAGCTGGAGACCGTGGGCGACGAGGAGCTTAAGACCCTTAAGAACATGAAGGGCAAGGAGATCCTGATCAGCAGCAAAGCCACCATACCTTTGCTCTTCCGCAAGGCAGTAAAGGAATACGCGGATAAGCCCGCTCTTTATGCAGGAGATCATGCGTTTACTTTCTCGGAACTCGACAAGATCTCAAACCGCGTCGCTAACGCGCTCATAAAGCAGGGCATCAAGCAGGGGCAGACAGTCATGTACAAGCTGCACCGGGACGAGAAGCTCATACCCGTCATGCTCGGCATTTCCAAGGCCGGCGCGGTGTTCATCCCCATCGATCCTGAGTATCCCCAGAAGCGCATAGACCACATACAGCAGAACAGCGGATCGAAGGTCATGATAGTCAACGATCCCGCCTCCGAGAGTGAGGATACAAAACGCGCCGTAAGCATCATTGCTGCCGATGAACTGCTCGCCTTTGGCGTTGACCGCGATCCCATGCTCGACATCCCGCAGGAGCGTCCGGCTTACTGCATCTATACTTCGGGCTCTACAGGCGTGCCGAAGGGCGCCATCCTTTCGCACCGAGGCATAGCCAACATCACTCATCCGGACAACAACCCGTTCAACAGGGACATCGCAAAGTGCGGAACAGGAATAGTCGCCATCGGTTCGGTGTGCTTCGACATTTCCCTGTTCGAGTTCTTCGTGCCTCTGTTCAACGGCAGATTCATAGAATTCGCTCCCGAACGCGCAATGACCGATCCCAAGGCCCTTGCCGCGCTAATAGAAAAACACGGCGCGAACATGCTGCACTGCACGCCTTCGCGTCTTTCCTCATACCTTAAGAACGCGCAGTTCTCAGCTGCTTTGAAAAAAGTCGAAGTGATCCTGTCCGCAGGCGAGGCGCTCCCCGGAAGCCTTGTAACGGAGCTTAAGAATAATTACGGCATACGCGTCTACAACGGCTATGGTCCCACTGAGACCACCATAGGCGCCACCGTCACCGAAGCGGACGACAACACCAGCATAGGAAAGCCCATAGCAAACGCCGGCGTCATGATACTGGACGAGAAAGGCCGCCTGCTTCCCTACGGCGTAATAGGCGAGCTTTACATTTACGGCAAAGGACTCGGTCTTGGCTATAAGGACCTCCCTGAGGAGACCGCAAAGCGCTTCGTAGAGCACTACGGCATTAAGATGTACAGGACCGGAGACCTCGCCCGCTTCCTTCCCGACGGAAGGGTAGCGTACCACGGCAGGAACGACTTCCAGGTCAAGCTGCACGGCCTTCGCATAGAACTGCCGGAGATAGAAAACTGCATCCGCAGCTACGAAGGCGTAAGCGGAGCCTGCGTGCTTGTGCGCAAGATAGGCGTTTCCGAACATCTTGTAGCCTTCTACACCAGCAAGGACGGCGCTCAGATAGACAAAGCCGCGCTCAAGGAGTATGCCAAGTCCCGCCTCACGTACTATATGGTCCCGGACATCTTCAAAGAGCTGGACAAGATACCCGAAACACCCGGCGGC
>CAMYWZ010000059.1 GCA_947302945.1 uncultured Bacillota bacterium | reverse complement strand
CCCTTCAGGGGAAGGTGGTCCGCAGGACCGTATGAGGAATCATTCATATTCCATTCAGCAGCACCAAAGGGGCGGTCCTTTTGGCGCCATAGATTCTTCGCTTCGCTCAGAATGACAACAGAACCGTCCCTTGAGTTTGCACCACCGGGACCTGTCCCCGAATGGCTTGAACAAAAAACAGGGTCCTCCGGGTGAGGGAGGACTCTGATCAGGTTTTATTTCTGCAGTCTTCTGACTGTCTTCATGAAAGCTCTTTCGGCTTTGGCGGCGTTGATAGTGGTGTAGGCGCCGTCCTCGTAGAGGATGCGGCCGTCGACCATGGTCATGCAGACGTCGGAGGCCTGGGCGCTGTAGACGAGAAGCGACGGGATGTCGCCTGCGGGCTTAAGGTGCGGAGCGCTCATGTCGAGGGCTATGATGTCGGCCTTCATGCCCTTTTTCAGGATGCCGGTGTCCGGCCGGCCGAGGGCTTTGGCGCCGTTCACGGTGGCCATGTCCAGGACCTGGTCCGCGGTGAGGGCGGTCGGGTCTTTCATGAATCCTTTTGGCAGAAGCGCAGCGAGATGCATCTCCTCGAACATGTTGAGGTTGTTGTTGCTTGCGCATCCGTCGGTGCCGAGGGCGACGTTTACGCCGGCATCCATGGCTGTTTTGATACGGGCGAGCCCGCTGCCGAGCTTCATGTTGCTGCTTGGGTTGTGCACGAGCGCGGCGCCCTTTTCAGCTATGATCTTAAGGTCTTCGTCCGTGCAGTAGACGCAGTGCGCGAAGTAGCATGGCTGGTCCATGATGCCGAGGTCCTTAAGGTACTGCGTGGGCGTTTTGCCGTGCCGCTCCATGCACTCGCGGTGTTCCTTTTCGGTCTCGGAGACGTGGACGTGCACGCGGGTCTTCATCACGGAATTGGCCTCGCTTATGGCTTTTACGAACTTTTCGGTGGTGAGGTACTCGGAGTGCAGGCAGAAGTCCGCCTTGATGCGGCCGTCCTTTACGGCGTCCCTTATGGCCTTCGGAAGCCTGCCGCTTTTTGCCGCGGAAGGAAGCTCCCTTATAGCCTCGGGGTTGATATCCGCGCTGCCGTTCATGACGTTTATGAAGTTGATGCACTCGGCGGTCCTGGGCCACTCGCCCGGCTCTAAGGACGGGTCGAAGCACAGGCCGACGCGGCAGAGGTTGACTTTCATGCCGGCCTTCGCGTAGGCGGCGGCCCCGGCGAACGGATAGTCGTACATGTCCGCGACCTGGGTGGTGCCGGAAGCCAGCATCTCCATGATGGCCAAGGTATCCCCGATTTCTATGTCCTTCGGCGTGAGCTTGTCTTCGATCGGGAAGATGGCCTCATTCAGCCAGCGGTCCAGGGGAAGCCCGCTGCCCGCGCCGCGAAGAAGCGTCATGGCGGAGTGCCCGTGAGCGTTCACAAGACCGGGCATCAGGAGCTTTCCGCGCATATCCTTTACAAGGCCGTAATCGCCCGCTGGACGCGCTTTTCCTATGTAGTCGATATATTTGCCGTCCACGCCCAGAAAGGCGTTTCTGAGGACCTTATAGCCGCCTCTGCGGCGCAATAAAAGGTCTGCTCCTTCAAAGAGTATCTTCATTACAGATTCCTTATTACATCCATTAGATATTCGGCGAACTGCGGACCGGCTTTTTCAGCGGTCTCTATGACTTCCTCGCTCGAAAGCGGCTGGTCAAGAACGCCCGCGGCCATGTTGGACAGCATGGAGAAGCCCAGCACGGGGATGCCGCAGTGCGAAGCTGTGAGCACTTCGGTAACGGTGGACATGCCCACGGCGTCGCCGCCCAGTATCCTGGCAGCCCTGACCTCGGCCGGAGTCTCGTACTGAGGGCCGGTGAAGAAGAAGTACACGCCCTCGTTGACCTTGATCTTCGCGCGCTTCGCGCACTCTTTGGCAACGGCTATCATGCCCTTATCGTAGACCCTGGTCATGTCGAAGAACCTGGGGCCGAAATCGTCCGCGTTGGGACCGCACATGGGGCTGGCGCCCGTCATCTTGATGTGGTCCTTTATGATCATGACCTCGCCCGGACGGAAGCTCTCGTTGACAGCGCCCGCCGCGTTTGTGATTATGAGCCTTTCGACGCCCATCATCTTCATGACGCGCACCGGAGCCGTAAGCTGCTCGTAGGCGTAGCCTTCGTAGAAGTGGAAGCGCCCCGACATGCACATCATCCTCTTGCCGGCAAGCGTGCCGAAGATGAACTTTCCGGCATGGTCCGGCGCGGTGGAGAGCAGGAAGTTGGGGATGTCCTTGTAGGCCACCTCTATCGGGTCTTCGATTTTTGCCGCAAGGCCGCCCAGGCCGCTGCCCAGGATGAGGCCGAGCTTGGGCTCAAAGCCGCCCAGTCTGGACTTTATGTAGTCCACCGATGGCTGAAAATACGCTCTGTCGTACTTCATCAGTAAATATCCTCCTTAACTGTTTCCGGGGGGAGATCCAGCTGCTCGGGATGGAGCATGATGGACCTGAATTTCTTGAACGCCGAAGCGTAGTAAAGTCCGTCGACAATTCTTTCGTCCGTGACGCCGCTGTAGTCAAGATACTTGGTCCTGACTACCTTGCCGTCCGCGTCCACGCCGTACTCCGTGCGCTTTGCGCCGAAAGCCACGAACACGGGAATGTTGCCGAAATCGTAGAGATGATGGTAGATAGGCGGAATGCCCAGCGAGCCCATGGACGTGATGAAGATCGAGCCGTGGAACGGCGAAAGGTCCGTGAGCGCCAGAGGCAGCAGCCCGAAGTAATCCAGCGTTTTAAGGAGCCAGATGACAAACTTCAGGAAGAGGCCCGGTATCATGTTGATCAGGCCGGCGAGCTTGTCGAAGCCGCTGTCCAGATCGCTGCTGGCGTTAGCAGCCTGCATCTGCTCGTCGAACTTGCGGTAGACGTCATCGGCGGTGTCGTGCGGATCCAGATCCACGGAGATTATGGTCTCCGGGCTTCCGACTTTGAGCTCCTTCTTGACGACCATCTTGAGCGTGAGCTTCATGCGCTGGTAGACCTTCTGGCCGGAAAGGAAGCGCATCAGGCCCGGGTACTCCGCGCAGGTGCGTATGTAGGACGCGATAATGACGTGCGTGAGGCCGAAGTGCTTGAGGCCGTCGCGGCGCTTTTTATGCACGTAGCGGTCCATCGGAGCGACGTCTATGCTGTCTTTTACGAGGTTGCTGGCACCATTGCGGTTGACCATGATGTAAGGCGAAACTTTGTCGAGAGGTATGCCTCCGCGCACCAGCCTGCCGTCCAGGCGGTCGCCGTAGCGGAATCGGTAGGGATCTCCCTCCTTGGGGTCGGGGAGCCTGCGGGCTGAGAGTATCATGGTGACGATGCCGAGCGCCATGGCGATGTCCGAGAGGACCTCGAATTCACCGAATTCGATGGAGGCCGGAACTATCGCGCGGGTGGCGGGGTCCGCGATGGCGGCAGCGATGCCGACAAGATACAACAGCAGGACCCAGAGCTTCGTCTTCATCCTTCCGGAGAAGGTCATATAATAGAAGAAGCCCTGGAAGGCGGTAAGAAACGCAGCTATGATGACGAATACGAACGGCCAGCCGCTTCTTTGAATGTTGACGGATACTCTGAATACCCTCACGAAGAAGCAGATGGTGATACAGATGACCGGTCTTACAGTAACGTAGAAGTACTTCTCGCCCCTAAGCGGCAGGCGAAGCGCGATCAGCAGATTTGCCGCAAGCGGGAGCACCCCGAATACTACTGCGAAGAACAGTCCGCTCTCGTCTGTTTGCGAGAGCCACATGATCCTGGTCACTGCAGAGCAAAGCATAAGCAGGACGGTGAGCCACACAAAGATATTGCTTCTGCGGGCTGAATAAGTAGTGATGTTATCCATAGTACCTTGATTTTATAACAAAAAGGGACGGTTCTCAACTGTCATTTCGGCAGCTGTTGCCAAAATGTCAGCCGGAAACCGTCCGCTGCGATCCTGTGATCATTTTGAGACGGCGGCGCCGAGGTTGATGATCTCTTTTTCGAGCGCGGCGATGCGGTTTTTAAGGGCGACGATCTGGTCCTCGGTGAGCTTGGTGTTGGCGGCGGCTTCGGCGTTCTCGATGACGTCCGAGGCGTCCTCGAGAGCGGCCTTGAGCCTCTCCTTGATGTCCTCGGTGCCGCCCTGCGCGGCGAACTCCTTCTCCGCGGAAACGAAGGCCGTATGGGAGACGTTCTCCCCCAGGTCGAACTCGCTTAAGCCCTCTATGACAGTGCAGTCCCAGCCGAGCTTATCCTTGACGTAGGCGGCAAATTCGTGCTTGGACTCCTCCTCGCCGTGCACGAGGAAAATCTTCTGCGGTTTTTGCTGAAAGCCCGAAAGCCAGGCAAACAGCCCGTCCCTGTCGGCGTGGCCGGAAAAGCCCTCAAGGTTGTGGATCTGGGCGTTCACGGCTATCGCCTCGCCTAAGATCTTGACCTCCGTGGCGCCGTCCAGGATGAGCCTTCCCATGGTTCCCTCGGCCTGGTAGCCCACGAAGACCACCGAGCATTTGGGATTCCAGAGGTTGTGCTTGAGGTGGTGCCTGATGCGGCCCGCGTCGCACATGCCGCTGGCGGAGATTATGACTTTCGGGGTGGTGTCCACGTTTATGGCCTGGCTCTCGTCGGAAGTCTTTGCGTAGTGGAGGCCCTTGAAATCCAGCGGATGATCCCCGGAGAGGACGTAGTCCTTCATCTCCTCATTGTAAGCCTGGGCGTTGGCGCGGAAGACCTCCGTTGCCGTGACCGCCATGGGGCTGTCCACGTAGACAGGCACGTTTTTAAGCAGTTTCGTGTACGGAGTGTCCCCGTCGTAGACCTTGTTGAGCTCGTACAGAAGCTCCTGGGTGCGGCCCACCGCGAAGCTGGGGATTATGACGTTTCCGCCCCTTGCAGCGGTCTCCGCGATTATATTCAGCAGCCTGTCAACGCTCTCCTTGTTCGGCTCGTGCAGTCGGTTGCCGTAGGTAGTTTCCATGATCAGATAGTCGGCCTTCTTGATGATCGTGGGGTTCTTGACTATGGGCCTTCCGCCCATGCCTATGTCGCCCGAGAAGACCAGCTTGCTGGTGCGCTCCCCTTCCGTCACCCAAAGCTCCACGATGGCGGAGCCCAGGATGTGGCCGGCGTCGTTGAAGACTATCTTCATGTCCTCGTTGAGCACGACAAGAGTGTCGTAGATGACAGGCTCCACGTGCTTTAAGGTGTCCATTGCGTCGTTGGTGGTGTAGAGAGGCTCCACGAGAGGCCTTCCGGCGCGGGTGTTTTTGCGGTTGTCGCGCTCCGCGTCCTGCTCGCAGATGTGGGCGGCGTCCTTCAGCATTACGTCCAGAAGGTCCGCAGTGGCGTCAGTGCAGTAGATGAGGCCCTTAAAGCCCCGCTTTATGAGCAGCGGCAGCCTTCCGCAGTGGTCCACGTGCGCGTGCGAAAGCACTACGCAGTCTATATCCGCCGGGTTGAACGGAAAATCCGCGCGGTTTGCGGCATCCGGGTCGTTTCCGCCCTGGAACTGGCCGCAGTCCAGAAGGACCTTATGGTGTTCGGTGCTGATCAGGTGGCAGGATCCCGTGACCCCGCTCGCCGCTCCGCAGAACGTTATCTTCATAGTTCTCCGCCTCCGATGAACTCCCTGACCACGGAGTCTCCCTCTATGCGCGACTCGTCTTCCAAAGACTCGACCTGGTCGAGCAGCTTCTTGAGCCTCTTCGCCTCCGCATAGTACTTGTCGCCCTCTTTGACTTCAAGGAGCAGCGGCATGGCGTGCTTTTTCAGCACAGCAAGCTCGTACGGCTGCGAGGAATTGAAGATCTCGTCCGCCGTCTTGCTGAAGGGGAAGATGTTGACGTCTTCGCCGCTTCTGATCTTGGGCCACATGTCGAAAGTCTGCTCCAGGTTCCAGCCGCGCTTGGCGTGGTCCCTTACGAGCCTCCTGAGTTTGCGTATGTCGGTCCGTTTTACCTTGTGGCCATCCGTCTGCTTCAGCGATGACAGCGGGCAGGTGTAAATGCGGAATTTCTGGTCCTCCGGCAGGTTTTCCGTAAGCTCGTCCGTGAGCGCCAGTATGCCTTCCATGACTATCTGAAGGTCCGGCGCCGCTCTTACGATTATGTTGCCTAAGACCTTCTTTCAGGTGATGAACTAGAAGTGAGGGACCTCAACTGTCTTTCCCTCAAGAAGCTCCCCGATCTGCCTGTTGAAAAGCTCCGTGTCTATGGCAGAGATGGACTCGAAATCTCTCAGGCCATCCTCGCCGAAGGGGATCTCCTCCCTCTCCTTGTAGTAGTCGTCTATGCCCAGATATATGGGCCTTAAGCCCTCCGCGCGGAGCTGTATGCAGAGCTTTTTGGCCGTCGTGGTTTTGCCCGAAGAGCTGGGCCCCGCCAGAAGTATGAGGCGCTTTCCGCTCTGCTTGATGTGCTCCGCGATCTGGACCATGCGCCTGTCGTGCATGGCTTCGCAGACCTGGATGACCTCCGGTATCCAGCCTTTTTTAAGCTGCTCGTTAAGATCCGCCAGCGTCGTGAGCCCGAGATATTCGCTCCACTGCCTTTCGACCTCAAGGCCGCTTCCCATTATCGTATCGTCCATTCCCATCCTCCGGCAAAAATACACACCAAAAACAAGCTCAAAAGCCCTTGCTCCACTTGAGATTATACTCGTTTCCGCCGCCTATTGCAAGATTGTAAAGAACGGTAAGGAGAAGCAGTCTGCCCCTAAGCCGCCTGCTCTTCGCCGAGCTGTTCTTTAGCGTGGAATACCCGGCAGATATCCTTGTAAGCGCCGAAGACTGTGAGTTTGTCGCCGCCGAGGAAGACGGTCTCTGCTACGGCAGGCTGTGCCTTTTTGCCCCTGTGCTCTATCAGCATGACAAGGATGTTCCCCTTGCTGCGAAGCTCCATCTGGGCAAGCGTCCTGCCGACGAGCTCGACCGGAACGCTCTTAAGAAGCACCTGAGCTATGCACTCGGAATCTATG
>CAMYWZ010000058.1 GCA_947302945.1 uncultured Bacillota bacterium | reverse complement strand
GCTAACGTGGACTTCAGGAACCACGAGCGCCGCATGCTCTTCTGGCAGGACATCACCGAGCGCGAAGCCTTAAAGAGCCGCATCTCCGACACCAGAGCCTGCGCGGCCTACATAAACGTGGACAACTACGATGAAATGCTGGAAGCAAGCCCTCTGGAAGAGCAGTCCAGCATCGCGGCCCAGATAGACAAAGCCATACACGGCTGGGCCATGTCCATGCAGGCGGTCCTCCTGCACGCGCGTTCGGACCGCTACCTCATGATATTCGAGCACAAATACCTTTCGGACCTCCGCAAGGAGCGCTTCCCCATACTCAATACCATGCACGACATCGAGACCAAGGCGGACTTCCCCACCTCGCTGTCCATAGGCATCTGCACGGGCGAGTCCACGCTCGAAGAGCTTCAGGACGGCGCCGCGGCAGCCCTGGACCTCGCCCTCGGGCGCGGAGGGGACCAGGCCGTCGTCAGGAAAAAGGGCGGCGATACCGAGTACTACGGCGGAGCTCTTCCTTCGGTCGAAAAGCGCAACAAGGGCAAGAGCCGCGTAATGGCTCACATGCTCGGCCAGCTTATAGAGAACGCCGGAAACGTTCTTGTCATGGGCCACTCAAGGCCGGACATGGACAGCTTCGGCGCGGCGCTGGGCATATACGCACTGGCAAGCAACATGGGCAAGGAAGTCGGCCTGGTGTTAGAAGACCCGGGCGACGCCATAGACATCATTTATCAGACAGCGGTTTCGCTCTCGGCCTATAAGTTCCTGGATCACGAGAGCGCCATGGAAAACCTTAAGGAAGACACCCTGCTGATACTCGTGGACCATCACAGGGCGGTCATTTCCGAGTTCCCGCAGCTTATAACCATGGCCTCCAAGGTGGCAGTCATAGACCACCACAGGCGTACGGGAGACGCAATAGAAAACCCGGTGCTCTCGTACATGGAGACCTACGCCAGCTCCGCAAGCGAACTGGTCACGGAGCTCCTCCAGTACTCCGGCGACAGGGGCGATATCTCCCGCTTCGAGGCGGAAGCCCTGCTCGCGGGCATCACCCTGGACACCAAGAACTTCACCGTAAACTCCGGCGTCAGGACCTTCGAGGCCGCATCGTGGCTGAGGAGGAGCGGCGCGGACAACGCGAACGTCAAGAACTACTTCAAGATCAGCCTGGAATTCTTCCAGAAGAAGTCGGCCATCGTCTCCTCGGCGGAGATACTCCCCAACGGAGTCGCAGTGGCGTACACCAAGGAGCCGGATCCGTCCATGCAGGTCCTGGTATCGCAGGTGGCGGACGAGCTTCTGGACATGAAGGGCGTAGACGCGGCTGTAGTCGCGGGGCGCGGAGAATCGCAGACCTACGTCTCCGCAAGGTCTTCGGGCAAGATCAACGTGCAGACGCTCATGGAAAAGCTCGGCGGAGGAGGCCACCAGAACGTGGCGGCGGCGCAGGTCGTCGTCGGTCCGGAGGAGGCCATCGCGCTGGTCGTATCGGTAATGAGAGAAGAAGGAACACTTTAGGAGGATAAGATAATGAAGGTCATACTACTTCAGGACGTAAAGGGGCTGGGCAAGGCCGGCCAGGTCGTGAACGCTTCCGATGGCTACGCAAGGAACTTCCTGCTGCCCAAAAAGCTCGTGATGGAGGCCACCGAGAGCAATCTTAAAGCCCTCGAGAAAAAGCGCGCCGAGATAGAAGCCAGAAGGGCCATGGATCAGGCGGCTGCCGAAGACCTCAAGAAGAAGGTCGAGGCCGCGGAGCCCGTCGTTATCGAATCCAAAGCCGGCAGCGGCGGCAAGCTCTTCGGGGCAGTCACCAGCAAGGACATTGCGGACGCCTTTTTCAGGGAGTACAAGATAGAGCTGGACAAGAAGAAGATAGTCATCAAGGAGCCCATCAAGCAGCCGGGGCCCGCTGAAGCGGAACTCAAGCTCTTCCAGGGCATCAGCGCCGTGCTCAAGCTCAACGTCATCGCAAAATAGCAGGAGGGGACCATGCCTCAGGCCGAAAGGATACCGCCCAACTCGCAGGCCGCTGAAAAGAGCGTGCTCGGAGCGGTGCTCATAGATACAGAAGTGTTTTTCAAAGTGTCGGAATTCGTAAAAGCCGACGACTTTTACAGCGCCTCGCATAAGGAGATCTACGCCGCGATGGCGCAGCTTAACGCTTCCGGAGAGCCCATAGACGTCATCACCGTCACGGACTGCCTCAAAAAGCGCAAAAGTCTGGAAGCCGCAGGCGGAAGAGCCTACGTTTCCGCCCTTTCGCAGGAAGTCCCGACTACCGCGAACGCCGTCCAGTACGCTAAGATCGTGGCGGAAAAGGCCCAGCTCAGAAGACTCATCAGCGCTGCCGGAGACATAGTCGAAAAGAGCTACTCTGAAAAGCTCGACAGCGCGCAGGTCATAGACCACGCCGAGTCCGTCATCTTCGACATAGCCAAGGACCGCCAGGGCAACGATTTCGCGAAGATCCAGGACGTCATAGATGCCAATATAACTGCTATCGAAGAAGCCCAGAAGCGCGGCGGGGAGCTTCCCGGCCTGGAATCAGGCTTTAGGGAGCTGGACCAGAAGACTTCGGGCTTCCAGAAGTCCGACCTCATCATACTTGCGGCCCGCCCGTCCATGGGAAAGACCGCCTTCGCCCTGAACATCGCTCAGCACGCGGCGCTCAAGAAGGGCAAGAGGGTGGTCATCTTCTCGCTCGAAATGAGCCGCGAACAGCTGGGCATGCGTCTTCTTGCCATGGAAGCCCGCGTGGACAGCAACAAGCTCAGGACGGGCAGCCTCACCCAGGAGGACTGGGACAGCGTCAACGACGCGGCGCAGCGCATAGCGCAGTCCGACATGCTCATCGACGACACCCCGGGCATAGGCGTCATGGAGATGCGCAACAAGTGCCGCCGCATAGATCAGGAGAAAAAGATAGACCTGATAGTGGTCGACTACATACAGATGATGTCCGCCGAAGAGTCCGGCGACAACCGCCAGCAGGAAGTTTCGCAGATCTCGCGCTACTTAAAGCAGCTGGCAAGGGAGATGAAGTGCCCGGTCATAGTGCTCTCGCAGCTGTCCCGCGCCGTGGAACAGCGCCAGGGCGACAAGCGCCCGATCCTTTCGGATCTGCGCGAATCCGGCGCCATCGAGCAGGACGCGGACATAGTCATGTTCCTCTACCGCGAGGACTACTACAACAAGAACAAGGACAACTACGAGCCCAACAACCTCTGCGAAGTCATAATCGCAAAGCAGCGCATGGGCGAGACCGGAAAAGCCACCGTCGGATGGCAGCCGAGGTTCACGAAGTTCGTCAACGTATACAAGGATGACGCCCCGGCTCAGCCGGAATAACATGTCATGAGTGTAAAAAAGCAGGACGTACAAAACTATTATCTTTACGATACGGAGGTAGAGAACCTCTTTATCTCGGAGTACATGCCTTCGGCGCCCGAAAACGCCGTAAAGCTCTATTTGCTTGCGCTTATGCACGCCCAGCAGGGCCTGCCCCTGGACGACGCCCAGGCTGCCAAAAAGCTCGGCATAGGCCTGGCTGCAGTCGCGGACGCCTGGGACTACTGGCGCGAGAAGGGCCTCGTCCGCCTCACCGTAAAGGAGCCCAAGCGCCCCGCCGACCGCGAAGCGGAGCTCCTGAACATCCGCGAAATGATGTACGGCAGACGCGCGGAGCCCTCGGTCCAGCCGAAGGACAGCGCCCCGTTCACCCTCGACGACGAAGCCTTCGCGAAGCTTCTCCGCAGCATAGAAAGCGTCACCGGGAGGCTTCTGGAGGCCAGAGAACCCGAAGAAGTCGCCTCCTGGATCAGCGATTACGGCATGGATCCGGAGGTCATACTCCTGGGCTACAAGTATTCGAACCAGAAGGGCAAGAGCAACCGCTGCCGCTACGTGGGCGCCATACTCAAGGACTGGCGCGCCAAGGGGCTGGTCAGCGCGGACCAGGTAGAGGACAGCCTCGCGGCTTCTGACCGGCACTACGAATTCTACCGCGCCGTCATGAAGGAGCTCGGCTTCCACAGGAACGCCACCGAGCCCGAAAAGCGCATCATGGACACCTGGTTCGACAAGATGGGTGTCAGCCTGGACGAGGTCATGGATGCCTGCCGCAAGACCACGGGCATCAGCAACCCCAACCTCAACTACGTAAACAGCATCCTCACCGCAAGAGCAGCCGAAAAAGAAGCGGCCGGGGAGGAAAAGCTCACAGAAGAGAACATCTTTTCCAGGGTCAGCGCCCTGTACGAGCAGATCAGGCAGGAGAACGCGGAAAAAACGGAACGCATAAGAGCCGAGGTTTTCACAAAAATACCACGGATCAGGAGTATAGTAGAAGAGACGAAGAACACAGGCATAGCCATTTCAAGGGCCATGCTGCGCGGAGGAGCCGGTTCTGCCGCCGTCATCCGCGAAAAGGAAAAGATAGACGCGCTGAACAAGGAGAAGGCTCGCCTGCTTGCAGCCGCCGGCTACGCTCCGAACGCCCTCGATACCATATACAGCTGCGCAAAGTGCAGGGATACAGGCATACTAGAGGACGGCAGCCGCTGCTCATGCTTTAAGGAAAAGGCAGAACTCATCTTAAGATAAGGCACATATACAACAGAATACCGCCGGCAGCATCGAGGTGTCGTCCGAGGCCATAGCAGTCTACAGGCTGAAGAACGCCATCGCGCACCGCAAGTACCGGCCGAGGAGCGAGGGCGCCATCAAGCGCACCATACGCCTCGTAAAGGGCCTTAAGGAAGCCAGGCAGAAGGTCAAAGACCTCCCGTGCTGCACGGCCGAAAACCGCAGGCAGCTCTATTCGGACGTCTTCCGCGACGCCTGGGCTCCGGTCTTCAACGCGATGGACAACGCCGCCGACACGCTCTGGGGCTTTTTGAGCTCGCTCGGATACGACCTGCTCGAGATACTTGTATTCATAGTAAACATTTTTATAAAGATCTGGTACTTCCTGGGCAGCGTATTCCTCTTCATCTGGGACAAGCTCTGGGACCTTCGGCTGTGGTTCGACCTTCACAAGAGGGCGGCTTTCCAGATCTTCGCAGGGGTGGTATCGGCCATAGCCATGGCGCTGGTCCTCATAAGCTCCATGTCCGCCTACCAGTACAGCTACTACGGCAGAGTCCTCGGAACGGCCAAATCCACTCAGGAAGTCTACGACGTCATAGAGCTCCTGGGGGACAAGCTCTCCGAGAACGCAGGCGCCAACGTGGATCTGGACGTGGAGCGCGACATCCGCTTCGAAAAGATCTACGGCTTCGGCCTGAAAATAGACAGCCACGACGATATACTCAACACCCTCACCTACATGAAGGATATACGCGTGGAGGCCTACGCGCTGATCATCGACGGCAAACAGGTGGCGGTCCTCGATAAGGAAGAGACTGCAGAAGAGATAATGGAGAGCGTCAAGGCGTCCTTCCTGACGCCCATGGACGGGTACGAATACACCGAATCGCACGTCATGAACGACGTGTTCATCCAGCCCACCAACGCGGTGCTTTCTGACATCTGGAATCCGCAGGTGGTCGAAAAGTACATAAAGACCGGCAGCACAGTGGATGTCGAGGAGAGCAAATACTCGCCCCTGATCACCGTCAGCGCCACCACCACACATACGTACCAGCTGGAGATAGACTACGACAAGGATTACGTCAACAACGAAGACATGTATATGGGTGACGTCAGGCTGGTCTATGAGGGTCAGTACGGCATACTCGAAAACACTGCCGAGGTAGTGTTTGAGAACGGCAAGGAGGTCTCGAGGGTCGAAAAGACGTCCAATGTGATAAAGAACCCGGTGAATGCGGTTTACTTCGTCGGGACCAGAGCTATCCCGGAAAGGTCCGGTACCGGAACCTGGATATTCCCGATCAAGTCCGAGTACTACATTTCGTCGTACTTCGGCCCGAGATACACGGGTATAGCGGGAGCGTCCACCAATCATGAGGGCGTAGACCTTGCCTGCGCGTACGGCACCAAGATATACGCTGCGGACGGCGGCGTTGTAACGTTTGCCGGCTGGAAGAGGGCGGAGGGTTATCACGTGATCATCAACCACGGCGGGCTTTATGAGACGGCGTATGAGCACTGCTCGGTTCTGCTGGTAAGCATAGGCGACGAGGTCATGCAGGGGCAGAACATAGCGCTTGTCGGGCGCTCCGGCGTAGCAAGCGGTCCGCATCTGCACTTCGGCGTACGCTACAACGGCGTGGCAATAGATCCGCTTACGCTGTACAAGGACTAGGATAGGTCGGAATCAGTTTATAAATCACTTTACATATCCTTAAAGGAGGAAAAAACAATGGAAAGATGCATAGGTGCCGTTTCAAGAGGCGTTCGCGCCCCCATCATACGCGAGGGTGACGACATAGTCCAGATCGTGGTGGACAGCGTTCTTAAAGCAAGCAAAGAGCACGGCATAGAATTCTGCGACCGCGATGTAGTTGCAGTCACGGAGTCAGTCGTTGCAAGGGCTCAGGGCAACTACGCCAGCACCCGCGACATAGCCGACGACATCATGGCCAAGATCCCCAGCGGCGAGTTCGGTATCATTTTCCCGATTCTTTCGCGCAACCGCTTCGCGATCTGCCTGCGCGGACTTGTCAGGGGAGCCAAGAAGGTGTTCCTGATGCTCAGCTATCCTGCGGATGAGGTCGGCAACCACCTGATCTCCGAGGACGCCATGGACGAGGCGGGCGTAGACCCCTACAGGGACGTCCTCTCCGAGCCCCAGTGGAGAGCGCATTTCGGCTACGGGAAACACAGATTCACCGGCATCGACTACATCGACTACTACAAGAAGCTGATAGAAGGCGAGGGCGCAAACGTGGAGATCATCTTCGCAAACGACCCCAGAGCCATCCTTAAGTACACCAAGAACGTCATCGCCTGCGATATCCACACCAGAGCGCGCACCAAGAGGCTGCTTAAGGCTGCCGGCGCCAATATCGTTCTCGGCATGGACGACATTCTGACCGCACCTGTCAACGGCAGCGGATACAATGAGACCTACGGACTTCTCGGTTCCAACAAAGCCACCGAAGAGACCGTCAAGCTCTTCCCCAGAGACTGCCAGCCCGTGGTCGACGGCATCGCCGAAAAGCTGCTGGCGGCCACCGGAAAGCATGTTGAAGTCATGATCTACGGCGACGGCGCGTTCAAGGACCCCGTCGGCAAGATCTGGGAGCTG
>CAMYWZ010000057.1 GCA_947302945.1 uncultured Bacillota bacterium | reverse complement strand
GCGGAAACATTTCCGGAACTTCCGACCTTGCGGACCTTGCCCAGCAGGCAGCCATGATAAAAGAATGGTTCCCCAACGCGAAAAAGGTCGGCATAATCTTCTGCAGCTCCGAGGCCAACTCCCGCTACCAGGTGGACGTGGTCAAGAAGCACCTGACCGACGCGGGCATCACCGTAACTGAATTCGCCTTCACGGATTCCAACGACGTAACCAGCGTCACCCAGAAGGCCTGCAGCGAAAGCGACGTCATCTACATCCCCACAGACAACGTGGCCGCTTCCAACACCGAGGCCATCGCCAACGTGGTCATCCCCGCGAAGGTCCCTGTAGTCGCAGGCGAAGAGAACCTCTGCAAGGGCTGCGGCGTCTGCACCCTTTCGATCGACTACTACGATCTGGGCGTCACCACCGGCGAGATGGCTGTAAAGATCCTCACCGGCGGCGCTGACATCTCCAAAATGGCTGTCGAATACGCTCCCACGACAAAGAAATTCAACGCTGAGATCTGCACCAAGCTCGGTATCAGCCCGCTCGCAGGATACGAGGCGATCAAGTAAAAACGCAAACGAGGCAACATGTTCTTCACTTCTCTTTTAAACGCGCTTCCGGGCGCCATAGCGCAGGGCGCGATATGGGGCATCATGGCCATAGGTGTGTACCTCACGTTCAGGGTGCTCAATGTCTCGGACCTTACCGTTGACGGCTCCCTGGCCACCGGAGGCGCAGTGTGCGTCATGCTGATCAGGGGCGGCTTAAGCCCCTGGCTGGCGCTGCTGTGCGCTTTCATCGCGGGAATGGTCGCAGGGCTCGTAACAGGGCTTCTGCACACCCGCTGCGGCATACCCGCCATACTTTCGGGAATACTCACGCAGCTCGCGCTGTACTCCGTAAACCTTCGGATAATGCAGAGCAAGGCCAACCAGGCTCTGTCCGTGGACAGGTACCCGCTGCTGATCTCCATGCGCTACGTAAGGTCCGCGGAAAACAATCCCTTCCCGCTGATCATTATCTTCGTGCTCGTGATAATAGGCCTGCTGTACTGGTTCTTCGGCACCGAACTCGGCTGCTCCATGAGGGCTACCGGCACCAACCAGAACATGGCGAGGGCCCAGGGCATCAACACGAACAGGAACATAGTCTTCGGGCTGATGCTTGCCAACGGCCTCGTGGCCCTTTCGGGCGCGCTGCTTTCGCAGTTCCAGGGCTCCGCCGACGTCAACATGGGACGCGGCGCCATAGTCATAGGCCTTGCAGCCGTGATAATAGGCGAAGTCCTCTTCGAGAAGGTCTTCGTGAATTTCGCGCTGAAGATGCTCGCCGTGATAATAGGCGCCATACTCTACTACATAGTCCTTCAGATAGTGCTGCAGCTGGGCCTTAATACCAACGACCTCAAGCTGATGACAGCGCTGATCGTAGCCGTCTTCCTTGCCATACCCTACTGGAAAAGCAAGGTCATGGCGCGCCGCACGGGAAAGGAGGCCGAGCAGGATGCTTAAGCTCAGATCGATATCCAAGACCTTCAACCCGGGTACTGTCAACGCCAACCTGGCCCTCGACAGGCTCTCGCTGGAGCTTGCCGAAGGCGATTTCGTCACCGTCATAGGCGGAAACGGCGCGGGAAAATCCACCATGCTCAACGCCATAGCAGGCACCTTCATGGTGGACTCCGGCTCCATACTCCTGGACGGAAAGGACATCACGAGGCTGCCCGAATACAAGAGGGCCGAGCACCTCGGCAGGGTCTTCCAGGACCCCATGATGGGCACCGCCCCCACCATGCAGATAGACGAAAACCTCGCGCTCGCGGCAAGAAGGGGCCAGCACCGCGGCCTTAAGTGGGGCATCAGCAAAGCCGAAAGGGAAGAGTACCACAAGCTTTTGAAGGACCTGGGGCTCGGCCTTGAGGACCGCATGAGCGCCAAGGTAGGCCTTCTTTCAGGCGGCCAGAGGCAGGCTCTGACACTTCTGATGGCAACGCTCAAAAAGCCCAAACTCCTGCTTTTAGACGAGCACACCGCCGCCCTCGACCCTAAGACCGCGGCGAAAGTTCTGGAGATCTCGCAAAAGGTCGTCGAAAAGAACGGCCTTACGACTATGATGATCACCCACAACATGAGGGACGCCATAGCCTTCGGAAACCGCCTTATAATGATGGACGAGGGCCACATAGTCCTCGACATCTCCGGCGAAGAAAAGAAAAACCTGACGGTCGCGGATCTTCTGGCCCGGTTCTCAAAGGCCAGCGGCCGGGAAGAGACCGACGATAAACTTCTCCTTTCATAACATGACAGCCTTCCCCCGGGGCAGTTGACGGAAAGCCTCCTGATAATGTACAATGGTCCCGAGGGGGAAGGAAAGGAGAAGATCATGAACGTAGCATTTTTTCTGACGCTCCGCAAGGACGTCACCTGCATAAACGTGAACTCGACCGTCCGTCAGGCGCTTGAAACTATGAAAAAGCACGGCTACACGGCCGTGCCTGTCATCACCGACGGGAACGAGTATGTCGGGACCGTTTCGGAAGGAGACTTTCTCTGGAGCATAGTCCGCATGAGGCGCGGCGAGTCCGCCCCGCGCGAGATCGACATCCGGGACCTGGAATCCATCAGGATCACAGACATCCTGCGCAAAGACCGCAACCCGTCGGTGCCTGTCACCGCCTCGATAGAGGAGCTCCTGACCAGGGCCATGAACCAGAACTTCATCCCCGTCACGGACGACCGCGGCTCCCTCATAGGCATAGTCACCCGCAAAACCATCATCAAATACTGCACCGAAAACGGCGTCTCTGTAAAATAATAGGACGGCCTTGAGGCCGCCCTTTTTTCATGCTGAAAGATCAGCTCTTTTTTGTCTTTGTTTCCACGAAGTCCCTGGCGGCTTCGTATTTTTCTGTGACGACTTTTTTGGCTTTGGCGGTCTTTTCGGTGACTTTCTTGTTGAAGTTTTCGGCACGTTCGATCTCCGCAGCCTTGCGGGCTCTTTCCTCCGCGCTCTCGTCGAAATAGGCGGCTTCAAGGCCGTTCTCCCTGCGCCAGATCTGGTACTTGTCGGCTTCGCCGACGGTGTAGCGCCAGGCAAGAGCCAGGACCGCTATATCGTCCAGAAGACCGATGATCGGGAGTTTGTCGCTTATGATGTCCTTCGCGGAGATCAGGTACAGGAGGGCCGCGATCATGGCAACTATCGTCGAGGTGGGAACGTCAGTGTATTCCTTTGTGACGTAGCTCTTGATCATCGACACCATTACAGGCACCATGGAAAGCTGCTCGCCCACGAGTGGGACTTCGTCCAGCTTCTGCTCCAGGCGCTGCAGGAAGAGCTCCATTTTGTCGGGGTCCTTCAGTATCTTCTCAGCTTCCTTTTTGCCGCTTTCGTACGCGTTTTCAACGTCTTTTGTGATAGTAAGTTCGCTCATTTTCTGCCTCCGAATCATATTTTGATATGACTTAAAACTTCTCCGATCGACTCGTGGAACACCAGCTCGGCAGCGCCGTCATAGGCCGTTGAGTCGCGGTTTATGATGACAAGGTGAGGGCCGCGGAACCTGCTGACGTAGCCTGCCGCCGGCCAGACCGTAAGGCTCGTGCCGCCCACTATGAGAAGCTCCGCGCCGCGCATGTAGCTGTCGGCCTTAGCGAGCTCCTCTTCGGGGAGCATCTCTCCGTAAAGGGTGACTTCCGGGCGCACCGTGCCTCCGCACTCCGTGCAGTGAGGGATGGGCGTCTTGCTCCTGAAGATGTAGTCCGCCGGGTATTTCTTTCCGCAGCGCATGCAGTAGTTGCGGAGGGTGCTGCCGTGGATCTCCGCCACGTTTTCTGAGCCTGCCTTCTGGTGCAGGCCGTCTATGTTCTGGGTGATGATACCCGCCAGCTTTCCGGCTTTTTCAAGCTCTGCCAGGGCGTAGTGGGCCCTGTTCGGCTTGATGCCGCTCGTCTCGAGCTTCTGGCGGTAGTATTCGTAGAAGACGTCCGTGTCGTCCTCAAGGCAGTCTATCGAGAGGAGATACTCCGGCTCGTACTTTTCAAACTGCACGTCGCGGACGTTGTAGAGGCCGTCTTTGGAGCGGAAGTCCGGGATGCCGCTCTCGGTGGAGACGCCTGCCCCGCCGAAGAATACCGTCTTTTTCGACTCAGTGACGAGCTCATTCAGTTTTTCGTACTTTTCCGCTGCTGTCATTTTCAAAGCCTCCCTGTATAGTATACCGCAAAATGACCGGCAGAGGGGCTTTTTTTGCCGCTTCATCAAAACTCTTGAAATCTGCGGTTTTTTCTGCTATATTCGAGGCACAGGAGCGCAAGATCATGACGAAAAAACGCACAGTTCTGGTAACGGCCGGAGGCACCTCCGAGCCCATCGACAACATCAGAAGCATCACCAACACGGGCACCGGGGCGCTCGGGAGCCTCATCGCGGATGCTTTCGCAAAAGACCCGCAGGTCGGGCGCATAATCTACGTGCACGGGCGCGGCTCAGTGCTTCCCAAGACCGAAAAGGCCGAATGCATAGAGGCTGCCTACACCCAGCGCCTGCTGGAGACCATGCGCAAATGCCTCATAGAGGACAAGCCGGACGCCATCGTGCACAGCATGGCGGTCTCGGACTACTGCGTAAAGTCAGTAGTGCGCTCGGAAGACGTGGCGGCCGTTCTGAAAAAAGCCAGGGCGAACAAAGCTGCGCAGAAGGTCCGCACGGCGGCGCTCGCTTCGGAGGAACTGCTTGCAGCCTCCGAAAGCTTCGACCTTAGGGATATATACAACAAGATCCCCTCAAGCGCCGGGAACCCGGTCATCTTCCTTCAGCCGACGCCCAAGGTCATACCGGAGGTCAAGAAGCTCTCGCCGGATTCCATACTGGTTGGCTTCAAGCTCCTGGACGACGTTGCGCATGAGGAGCTCATCTCCGTGGCGAAGCGCCTCATGGAGAAGAACGACTGCGACTTCGTCCTCGCCAACGACTACACAACGGTAAAAGCAGGGCAGCACACAGGCTACCTCATAAGCAAGGACGGCGGCATCGAGACCTTCGTCGGAAAGCCCGCCATAGCGGAAGGGATCGCGAAGGCGGTCGCGGCTGCGTGGAAATGAGCCGCCAAAGGCGCTGAAAACGCCCAAATCGTTTGCAACTGAATTTCAGTGCAGCCTGAAAACGCTGCAGAAAGGCAGATAACATGAAGCACGTAATACTCGGAATAACCGGAAGCATCGCCGCCTACAAGGCCGCGGACATAGCCAACACCCTCACAAAGCAGGGCGTCTCCGTCCATGTGATCATGACGGAGTCCGCAACAAAGCTCATAACACCGCTCACGCTGCAGACCCTCACCAAGAACAAAGTCCACACGGACATGTTCGACGAGTACCAGCCCTCCGAGGTGCAGCACATCTCGCTGGCAAAGCAGGCAGACCTGATGCTCGTGGCTCCGGCCACGGCCAACTTCATAGCCAAAGCGGCTGCCGGCATCGCCGACGACATGCTCACCACGGTCCTGACGGCCTTCATCAACAAGCCCGTCATCGTCTGCCCGGCCATGAACACCAACATGTACGAAAACCCCATCACGCAGCGCAACATCCAGACGCTCAAGGAGTACGGCTTCACCTTCGTCGAGCCCCGCGAGGCCCTTCTGGCCTGCGGCGACCTCGGCAAAGGCGCCCTCGCCTCCGTCGACACCATACTCGAAGCCGTCAGCGAATTCCTGAAATAGCCTTGCCTGAAAACAGCAAGCCTGCCGGATCAGCGCCGGCAGGCTTTTTTACTTCATATAGTGGGATGGCGGCTGTCTGTCAATCCAGCTTCTCTCCGCAATGTGGGCAGTGGCGTCCGATAATTCTGCCCAGGTAGCGTCCGCAGCTTGGACATCTTCCAAATATCAACCAGAAGAGCACGCCTATGATGGCGGATGCAATACCAAAGTATCCCCACAGCATCCGCTTTGTGATCGAACACAGGATGAGGAACAGCACTGTTAATACGCAGAATGCGGCCATTATACCTTTTGCGGTTTTGAGTTTCATGGCAGGACCCCCGTGCAGGTTTATACCGTCGTGTAACCGATCAGCAGTCTGAGTGTGTTCTCTGCGCCGTCGCGGTGGCTGCGCTCATAGCCATGTGAGGCGTAGACGCCGGGACCGATGAGGCCGTGCTTAAGATCGTAGCCGGCGTGCAGCGTGGCTTCCACGTCCGAGCCGTAGTGAGGATAGATATCCACCGCGCAGTCGGCGCCGGTCTTCTTCGCTGCCTCCATGAGACCCTTTACGATCTCGTAGCTGTATGGGCCGCCTGAATCCTTGGCGCAGATGGAGACCTGGCGCTCCGTGCAGGAAAGGCCCTCGCCCACGCAGCCCATATCCACGGACAGGGCCTCGGTGACGCCCTCGGGGACCGAGCCGCTGCCGCCGTGGCCTACTTCCTCATAGACCGTAACGTGAGCCCAGACCTCGCGGGTGGTCTTTGCACCGCTCTCCTTAAGGTACTTGGCAAGGCCCAGAAGTATCGCCACGCTCAGCTTGTCGTCCAGGAAACGGCTCTTGATGTAGCCGCTTTTCGTGACGCGGGTGCGGGGGTCGAAGCAGATGATGTCGCCCACGGCAAGGCCGAGCTTTTCAGCATCTTCCTTCTTCTTGACGGGCTCATCGAGGACTATCTCCATCTCTTCCCACTTGCGGACAGTCTCGTTGTACTTGCCGTTGACGTGGAGCGACGCGTTCTTAAGCTGGCAGGTGCCTTCGTAGGTGCCGCCGGACTTGGTGACGATGCGGACGTTCTCGGCTTCGGCGTTGTTGGCGTTCATGCCGCCGATAGGCGTTACGGCGAGCCTTCCGCCGTCCCTGACCTCGCTGACCATGCCGCCCAGGGTGTCGCAGTGAGCCTCCAGAAGCAGACCGCCCGGCTGCGCCGCAGCGTCCTGACCACCCATGGCTTCCGCATGCCCCTGTGAGGCTCTGAGAGCCTCTCTGGCGCGTTTTTCCGCGTCTTTTGATACATTGCTCAGTTTGACCAAAACGCCGCCTTTAATCGTCTGTTTTGGCTCAAATCCGAGCTTTGCGAACTCCTCCATCACCCAGCTTGCGGCATTCTCCGTATAGCCGCTCGGCGAGTCTATCGCCAGCCGCTTCACCGCTTCCGCGACTATGAAAGACGTATATTTCTTAAGTTTCAGTTTTGCCATGGTAATTACCCGCTGTTGTTTTCTGCCGTGTCCAGTAGCCAAAGCTGGCCGCTCCGCGCTGCGTTCCGCAGCCGCTTTATATCTCTTCGCGCTTGTCCCAGTCCCAGGCCTTCCACTCCTCCAGCTTGCGGC
>CAMYWZ010000056.1 GCA_947302945.1 uncultured Bacillota bacterium | reverse complement strand
TAGTCCGTGGAGATGTAGATCATCGCGGAGCCGGTCTTTTTGGCGGCAAGCGCGATGTTCTTCGTGCCTTCGGCGTTGATGGCGTAGACCTTCGGAGCGTTCTCGGGATCCTCCGCGGCATCCACGGCTGTCCAGGCGGCGCAGTGGATGATGACGTCGGGGCGGACGGTGCAGATGACTTCGTCCACCTTCGCGCGGTCCGTGATATCGAGCTGGACATACGGAAGGCGCGTGACCGGAGAACCATCGGCTGCTCCTGAATAGACAGGCCTTACATCCGATCCTATACACTCAGCGCCGCGCCCGAAAAGCTCGTTGACCACGTCGTGGCCGAGCTGGCCGCAGACACCTGTTACAAATGCTTTCATCTAAAGGGTCCCCCTGCTGCCGTACATCTTGTCGTAATACTTCTGGTACTCGCCGCTGATGATCTCTTCCCACCAGGAGCGGTTGTCAAGGTACCAGCCTATGGTCTTCTTTATGCCGTCGGCGAACTTTGTCTCCGGCAGCCAGCCAAGCTCATTATGGATCTTGGTCGGGTCGATCGCGTAGCGCATATCGTGGCCCTTGCGGTCCGTGACGTGTGTTATGAGGCTCTCGGGCTTGCCGAGCTCCTTGCATATGAGCTTTACGATGTCTATGTTGCGCATCTCGTTGTGGCCGCCGACGTTGTAGACCTCGCCTACCCTGCCCTTGTGGACTATGAGGTCTATGGCGCGGCAGTGGTCCTCTACGTAGAGCCAGTCGCGGACGTTGAGGCCCTCGCCGTAGACCGGGAGAGGCTTGTCATTCAGGCAGTTTGCTATCATCAGCGGGATGAGCTTTTCCGGGAAGTGATACGGCCCGTAGTTGTTGCTGCAGCGGCTGATGGTGACTGGCAGACCGTAGGTCCTGTTGTAGGCCATGACCAGAAGGTCCGCGCCGGCCTTGGAGCTGCTGTAGGGGCTGCTGGTATGTATCGGCGTGTCTTCTGTGAAGAACAGGTCCGGCCTGTCGAGCGGAAGGTCTCCGTAGACTTCGTCCGTGGATACCTGATGGTAGCGCTCCACGCCGTACTTGCGGCACGCGTCCATGAGCACCGAGGTACCTATTATATTGGTCTGGAGGAATACGCCCGGGTCCTCGATGCTGCGGTCCACGTGGCTTTCCGCCGCGAAGTTGATGACGATGTCCGGCTTTTCCTCTTCAAAGAGCTTGAAGACGCCCTCGCGGTCGCAGATATCCAGCTTTACGAAGCGGAAGCGCTCCGCCCAGTCCGGCTTGTAATCCTTGGAGTTCTTGTCCAGGACGCAGGCCAGCGTCGACAGGTTCCCCGCGTAGGTGAGCTTGTCTATGCAGACTATGCGGTAGTCCGGGTGCTTTTCGAGCATATGGAATATGAAGTTGCTGCCGATGAAGCCGGCTCCTCCGGTAACTATGATGGTCATTGATGTCCTCCGTCAATACTTTACTTTTCCTTCCGCCACAGCCTTCAGATGGCTGCCGTAGGGGCTCTTCCCGTAACGCTTTGCGGACTTCATGAGGGTGTCTTTGTCTATCCATTCATTGATGAACGCTATCTCTTCCGGCGCTGAAATGGTTATGCCCTGGCGCTTTTCCACCATCCTGACGAAATCGGCGGCGTCGACCAGGCTGTCCATGGTGCCTGTATCCAGCCACGCGAAGCCGCGCCCCAGAAGCTGCACGTCCAGAGTGCCGTCGCTTAGATACATCTCGTTGAGGGTGGTGATCTCCAGCTCTCCTCTTGCGGAGGGCTTTACCTGATCGGCCCTGTCGCTTACGCCCTTGGGGTAGAAGTACAGGCCGGTGACGGCGTAGTTGCTCTTGGGCTGTTTGGGCTTTTCCTCTATGCTGGTGGCCTTGCCGTTTTCGTCGAAGGCTACCACACCGAAGCGCTCCGGATCGGGAACGTAGTATCCGAACACTGTCGCCCTGCGGACTTCTTCCGCGTTCACCACGGCGGCTCTGAGTATCCTGCCGAAGCCGTTGCCGTAGAAGATGTTGTCTCCCAGTATCATGGCGCAGGCATCGTCGCCTATGAACTCGCGCCCGAGGATGAATGCCTGGGCCAGCCCGTCCGGACTGGGCTGCACCTTGTAGGAAAGCTCGACGCCGAACTGGTTGCCGTCCCCCAGAAGGTGCTCGAAGCGCGGAGTGTCCTCCGGCGTGCTGATGATGAGTATCTCCCTGATCCCGGCGAGCATCAGAGTGCTCAGCGGGTAGTAGATCATTGGTTTGTCGTATACGGGCAGCAGCTGCTTGCTCGTTACCATAGTCAGCGGATAAAGCCTGGTCCCGGCTCCGCCTGCAAGGATGATTCCTTTCATAGTACCTCTCAAAAGCGATAACGCATCAAAACAGTATCGTAAATTATATTATACAGCTTTTTTCTCCAGTATTCTACAGTTATAAACCGCGGCTTCCGTCACAAGCAGAGCGCTTATGCCAAGGGGCGATATCAGGAACGGATTCGTGATGCTCGTGACCGCGATCCCTATATAACCCGCCATGATGAACGTGCTGAGCGTGTAGAAACTGCGCTCCGCGTCTGATCTCGGCCTGAACACCCTGTGTATGAATGCCTTCCCCAGGAACACGAAGAACGCGAGCGCGAAGAAGACCGCTCCGACGATGCCGAGCTTCATGAGCACATCAAGGTAGGTGTACTCCACTGCCGATTCTTCTCTGAGTCCTTCCAGGTAGGCTCCCACGCCCCTTCCGAATACCGGATAGCGGCGTATGTATTCCAGCTGTTTTTCTTTAGTAAGGTTCCTTATGTTCTGCGCGGCAATGTCGTTCGAGCTGTACATCCCTTTCTGGTCCGGATCTTCGCTCTGTTCAGCGGGGTTTTCTGAAACTCCGCTCTGTTCAACAGTGATCACGAATCTGTTGTACACCTCTTTCGGCACGTTCGGAGCGCCCTCGTTGATCCATGACAGGCCCGTGATCACAGCTGTCACAAGCAGGGAGCAAAGGGCAAACTTCAGGCATTTCCAGACCACACCGGGCTGCCACAGCACGACGAAGACTACCGAAACGGCAAGCCCGAGCCAGAACCCTCTCGTATACGAAACGATCCAGCTATAGATCAGGACTCCTTCAAAAATTATGAACAGGATCTTCTTTTTCAGCGCATCGGCCTGCCAGAACTTCCATATACCTATCATCATGGCCGCCTGCGTGAATATGCCCGACCTGAAATAAACCCTGTAGGTACCTGTCTGCAGCGCCACGAATCCTCCGACCTGAGAACTGTTCAGGTAGCTGTCGAGGCTTATTTTAGCCTGGCTGTCTCCGTGCGGCAGAGCAAACTGCAGTATTATGACCGCAAAGGCAAGGACCAGGGAGGAGTAGAAGACCACGTCCGCAAGCCTTACCGCCTTTGTTTTATCGTCCGCCACGCAGAGAAGTCCGGGAAGCAGCGCCAGCGTGAGGCAGCTGGTTATGTCAGACCTTATGTTTTCCGGCGGATTGCCGTTTATCCAGCCATACACAGACCATATCACCATCACGGCGCCGAAGGCGACTGTGATCACGACAAAGGAGCTGCCGGCCAGCCTCTTCCTGTTCCTGAACACGAGAGGAAGACTCAATATGAACGCAGCCGCGAACACTATCATCCTGAAGCTGACGTAGCCGAAATCGACTATCCTTCCGCCTCCGAAGATGCAGACGTCCGTGAAAAAGACCAGCATCAGAAGCCAGGCCGCCTTTTTTATTTTTTCCGCGGACGCCTTTGCGCCGCTTATTTTTCCGCCTGTATAATACGCGTCTTCAAGCGCTTCATATTCGCAGAGCAGCCTGCGCCTGGCGCCGAACCCTGCCGCAGACGAAGCTTTCTTCACGTCTTTCTTCCCGCTTATCCTTTGCTGAACAAGCGTTTCGGGGATGTGCAGCGTCTTTCCGGAAACGGTATCCGTGAACGTGTACATATCCTGCAGACCCGGATCGCCGAAGAACACAGTATCGTTTTGGCACTGCTTTGCCGCATCGGAAAAACAGCAGGGCCGGTCTTTCGGCAGCTTTATCCTGCTGTCCTCGAAGCCCTCCGCCGCCTGCACCGCGCCTGCGCCGCAGATCAGGAACTCATCGTTTTCGGCAAGCTGCGGGAGCACCGAAGCGATAAGATCCTTCGCATCCTTCTTTTCTTCCTGCAAGTCTATGAATACACTGACTGAAGTTCTCATTTGCTCCTCATGATGGCGTCGATCTTGCTGCTGTCGCCCCAGACGGCTTTCGAATCGTAGGGACGGTCCGGGAAAGCGCCGTATTTGAGCCTGATGCTGTATCCGTTTTCCTTTATGAAGCGCTCTGCCCTGTCCGCGAGCTTTTCGGGATGACCTGAGCAGATATTGATTATGCCGCACACCTCGTCCTGCTCCACTGCCCTTGCGGAGCGTCTGCAGAACTCATCGTAATCTATGAAATCAAACTGGTTCTGCCCCATCGTGAAGGGGAACTCTGCCTTCCCCTCGAGCTCGGCAGCTGTGAGCTTCGAGAAGACGGATGAACCGTATCTGCTGTTTCCGACTATGTAAAAACCTCTGAGCCACTGGAACACCTTACCGTTCTGCGAGCACAGCATCTCAGCGAGCTGGCGCAGAGCGTTCTTGCTTATACCGTAAGGCGTTACCGGCCTGCAGGGCGTATCCTCCTTTATGCTTCCCTCAAAGAAGCCTATCTCGTGCATGGAGCCCATGGCAGCGATCTTTTTCACGTCCGAATTCGCAAAAGACTGCAGGAACGCGTAGTGAAGCGGCAGATCGTCTATGTGGGCGTCCGAGTAGTGTATGAACCCGTCCCTCCACGCCAGGTGAAGCAGCGCGTCCGGGCAGCCGAAATAATGATACGGATCTTCGATTGAATACAGGTCGCATTCAAACGCCTGCGCGCGCCCGTCGACACGGTCTGTTTTTCTGTCCGCGGCAACGACTTCCGCGCCGTCGTCAAGAAGGGCGCTGACTATCCCCTGTCCCAAGTATCCATTTGCTCCTGTAACGAGTATCTTCATTTGTCACCCTTTATAACCTGTCTGATTGCCTCGAGATAAGCATATTTATTGCGTTCGTCCGGTTCGAGATAGCCGCCTTCGGCCCACTCGTTCCAGGCAAAGATGAATATCATGTCCTTATGGTAGTTTTTCTCCGCGTTTTCGACCTGGAGCTTAAGGTATTTGCCGAATTTCTCCGGAGTCGAGCCGAGGCACACAGTCCCGGTCTTTCCTCTGCGGGGAGTATTGTCCCATCCCACGAACATTCCGGGGATGGCTTTTTCGCTGTCCGGCTTCCTGCTGACGATCTGCTCGCAAAGCTCGTCATAGTCCTCGAAGTGCAAAGTGTTTCTGGTGAGCCTTGCCGAGATATTGGTGCCTATCTTCTCGTCTATCTTATAGACCGCCTTCCTGACCGCGGTCCTGAAGCGGAACGCAAGGAGCGCGTTCCTGTCGGTCTGATTGTTCCTGAGGTCGTATCTGGCGTAGGACGGCTGGTATTCGATATTGTACTTGAAGCGGCTTTCGTCACGGCCCTCGAGAATGTGGTACGACTGCTGCTGATACGCAAAGACCATTCCGTCAAAACCGTTCTCTTTCGCTAGGGCGTCCCAGCAGTCCAGCATGTCGTTGAGGCACGGTATGATCTCCGGACGGTAAATGACGAAGAACGGTTTATTGTCTTCAAGGATGTAGTTCTTATCCTTGAAAAACGGGAGCAGGTATTCGAAGTGCCGCCTCCATTCGTCTTCTTTGCCGTAGGTCTGCTGTATGAGAGTCCTGACGTTTCCGTCCGCCTTCCAGGCGTTGGTCCAGTTCTCGTTGGCCCAGCACACGCAGTACGGGATGTTCAGAGTCTCGTCGCGCAGCATGTTCTCCATGGGTTTTTGGAGAAGCATGTGTCCGTCGAACCAGTAGTGATAGAAGCAGAAACCGTACACGCCGTATTCTTTTGCGAGGTCTGTCTGCCACCTGATCGTATCGTTGTCGAGAAGATCGTAGTAGTTCTTGTTCAAAGGAACTATGGGCTGCTGATGACCCTCGAACAAGGGCTTTGCAGCCTTCAGGTTAGTCCACTCCGTAAAGCCTTCTCCCCACCACTCATCGTTTTCGGGGATCTGATGAAACTGCGGCAGATAAAATGCTATGATCTTCATTGCTCGTTTGTCTCTCTTAATGAAAACAGTTCGTCCCACTGCCTTGCGATAGCGTCGTTGTCCCATTCAAGGACGGTCCTGAAAGCCCCGTCTCCGAGCTTCCTGAGTTCTTCGGCCGGCATGTGGACCGCTTTATCCACGGCTGCCGCGAAGGCTTCCTGATCGTCGTTTTTTATCAGATATCCGTTTTCGCCGTCCCTGACGACGTCACGCGGGCCGCTGGGACAATCGTAGGAGATGCACGGCACGCCGAATGCCATCGACTCTAAAAGCACCATGCCAAAGCCCTCCATCCAGGAGGAAAACAGAAACAGCGAGGCCTTTTTGTACATCTGGGAGATGTCGCTGGTGTAGCCTATTAGCCTGACGCTTTCTTTCAGCCCCAGTTCATCGATGAGGCTCTTCAGCGCGTCCTCTTCTTCCCCGGTTCCGACTATCCAAAGCTGCCAGCCGTTTTTGTCCGGGACCCTGTTCCAGATCCTTATGAGATCCGCCTGACGCTTGTCCGCGGTGAGCCGCCCTACGTTCAGGGCTATCTTCGTATCCAGCGCATTCTTTGACTCGGCCGGGAAAGTGAACAGATGCGGTATGTACATCGTTCTGCAGCCCCAGCCCTCATACACCTTGCAGTCCGTTTTGTTGGGGACGGAGATGCAAAGAGCTTTGGGATACAGGAACTTTTTTATTGCCATATACACTCTGTTCACCGCAAACGCAGATGCGTGTTCGCTGATGACGAGCCTGTTCTTAAGCCCCGGGGATGCAGCATACACCTCAAGGGAATTAAGAGGAGTGGTAGTGTATATATAATCAAAGTCCTGCTGCTTTAAGAACCGTTTCAGTTTTGAATGGCTCTTAAGCACGTTGCCGTAAACCGCTTTTATACGCTGTCTGCGGTCCTTCATGTCGAGTTTTAACGGCTGCTCCAGGCTTACGCTGCGGACGTTGTCAGGAAGCACGTAGAAGGAGCTGTCCGCTTCGTCCTTTACGAGGAGCGTGATGTCGTATTTATCCTTCCAGATATATATCAGATGGGATACGATCCTCTCGATCCCGCCGGGCGCAGACATGCTGTTGATAAAAACCAGTATCTTTTTCATTTCTGTCCCCGCTTATTATTCCGCGCTATGAGTATCCTTCTTACGTACTTAGCCCAGTAAAACACTCTCAGGAAGACGTAGAACGGCG
>CAMYWZ010000055.1 GCA_947302945.1 uncultured Bacillota bacterium | reverse complement strand
AATCTGCTAAAGGTGCTTGCTATTGCCTGCGCCGCGCTTGTGGTGATAGGCGTCATCGTGGTGCGCGTGTTCGTAAGAGGAAAGGTCGATGAGTCGGTGATCATCAAAGCAGACGTGGAGGGAAACGAAGTCATGATCGACGCGCAGACGTCCAGTTCTGCCATGGCGCTTACCGGTGCGGAATTCAGCGAAAAAGACGGAGTGGTCACGGTCGGGGTGCGCTCAAGTCTGGTCTGGCTGCGTAAAAGCGGCACGCTCAGTGCTCAGTATGACGCAAAGGACGATATCATTCGGGTGGTAGACATCAACGGGAACATCCTTTTGGAGAACGACGTATCTATAGATGACTATGTAGGCAGGATGATCTCAAAGAAGGTGAAGTATGTCGGGGACGCTTCCGCTGTTAGCGGACTCCCGGGCTGAGTATACATCTGCGCGACGGCATGGAGCTGAAAACGGCCAGTACGCCTTACGGCCTTGTTCTGAAAGCGAATTACAGCGATTTTTATCAATACGACAGCCTCAAAAGGCAGGCCTGCCTGCTCCTTGCGCTCATAGAGAATCTGGACTATGTCGAGTATAAGATAGAACGCAGGCAGATCGCGTACGATATAAAGGTGACTTCTCAGGACGCGCTTGCCGGCGTGCGCTTTCTTGCCGCCGACAGCCCGTATGCAGACAGCATCCTTGAAGCGAAAAGCATAACGGACTTCGGGAAGAGCGTTTCCTCTCTGCAGGCTCTTGTCGACTGCATGCAGGAGACACCTGGCCGCATGATGCCGGTGGCTCAGACCGCTGATGTTCTGGAGGCCCTGTCGAAGCTGGGACTGTCAATGAAGGAGGGAGTCGCTTCCGTATCTCAGCTTACGAGCGACGGCGCAGGGAGCATCATGCACAAAGTCGTGAACTTCAGCAACGGTGACGAGCTCACCATAGACTATAACATAAACGCCGTGCTGTCCTTCGCGAGCTATCTGGACAAAGATGCCGGCCTGCTTTACGAATACGAGCTGGGCCGGGAGGGAGTCACTGTAAAGGAATTGTAGAAGAATACCTCACATGCATAAAGGACGGTCCCCGGAATCGCTTGTCCGGAGGGCCGTCCTTGCTTTTGCTTTGAATTGCGGGCCGTAAAGGCCGGGCAGAGACTTTAGTCGTCCATGTCCTCGAAGGCTTCGAGGCCCTTCTTGGCAGCGACTTTGGCGTCGCCGTGCTTTACAAAGCTCATGGTGACGAAGGCCAGGGCCACAAAGACTGCGCCGAAGGGGAAAAGTACTCTGTAGTCGATGAGTCTCATCAGGGTGCCTACAAAGCCCGGGGCAACGATCTGCGCCGCCATGGAGGCGGTGTAGTAGTAGCCGGTGAACTTGCCGATGTCGGAGCCTTTGCACATCTCCACGACCATCGGGAGGCTGTTGACGTTGATGGCGGCCCAGGCAAAGCCTACTAAAGCGAACACGATGAACATTATAATATTGATCTCTTTGAATGTCGTCGTCAGCACGTAGCCCAAAGCAAAGCATGCCGCAAGCATCACGATGCCGATCTTGATGGTCTTCTTGCGGCCTATTCTGGAAGCGATGGCTCCGATCGGAATATAGGAGACAATGGCGCCCGCGGTAGCAACGAGCAGGCACCTGGAGGCGCCGCCTATGCCCTGACCCATTATTTCTTTCACATATACCGTGAACCAGGTAGTGACCGCGTTGTAGCCTATGAACCAGAGCGCTATGGATGCGAGCAGGAAGCCGAGGCTCTTCTTGACTGCCGGGGGCAGGATCTCGTGACCGGAACCGTCGTCTTCGGCGAGGTTCCATTCGGGGTGCTGTTCTTCGAGAGCTTTGTTTTCATCGACCAGCTTCGGTTCGTTTATGGTCAGCTTAAGAAGCACTATGGCCACGAGCATGATCCCGGCCACTATCAGGAACAAAGGCTGATAATTCACATGATCTGCGTCCTGAGTCTTGGAGGCGGGGTAGAGGATCGTGGTAAGGACCAGATATATAGCGCCGCCCAGAGCTCCCATCAGGTTGATTATTGCGTTGGCTTTGGAGCGCAGTGGCTTTGGCGTTACGTCCGGCATCAGCGCAACAGCCGGAGACCTGTAGGTGCCCATGGCTATCAGCAGCAGACCCAGAATTACGATGAATGCCACGAGCTTTCCGGTGGAAGGAGCAGCAAAGTAGCTGTTATCCAGTATCGGCAGGAGGTTCATCAGGATGATGGCAGCGATGCTTCCGAATAATATGTAGGGCATGCGTTTGCCGATCTTGGTGTGAGTGCGGTCCGAAAGGCTTCCGAAGAACGGCAGCAGGAAGAGCGCCAGAACATTATCCAGAGCCATGATGAAACCGGCATAGGTCTCGTTCATGTGGAAAGTCTCTTTGAGGATAAGGTTCACGACGTTGTCGTACATCTGCCAGAACGCGCAGATCGACAGGAATGCCAGTCCTACCAGAAAAGTTCGTTTGTTGTTGAGTTTCATAATAACGGCTCCTTGTTTGATATATTGAATGAACTTAAGGGACGGTTCTTAGGTTCGCCGGTGAACTTAGGGGACGGTTCTTAGGTCTGCCAGCACGGCGGCTATGTCTTTGTATATGTAGGTCGGCTTGACGCCGTATTTTTCGATGTCTTCGACGGTCCCTTCGCCGGAGAGGACAAGGATGGTGTCGATGCCGGCGTTGTTGCCGCAGGCGATGTCCGTGTAGAGGCGGTCGCCGATGAGGACGGTCTCTTCAGGGGCGGCGCCGTACTTTTCCATGGCGGTGAATACCATCTGCGGCTGCGGTTTGCCGATTATTACAGGCTCGCGGCCGGTGCAGATTTTAAGGCTGTGGATCACGAGGCCTATGTCCGGCGCGTTGCCCCACTCCATGGGACAGACGAGGTCCGGGTGGGTGGCGACGTAGTCCGCTCCGGCGTTCAGGAGTTTTACGCAGACCACGAGCTTTTCGTAGGTGAGCTCGGTGTCGTAGCCGAGGAGCAGGACCGGTAGGCTTTTGGCTGAGCTGTTTTTCGCCAGAAGGGCCTCGGTTTCCGCCTCGCTGAGGACCTTAAGGCCGGCGGCGCGAAGCTGGGACTTGAAGTTCTCGGTGCCGCAGGCGTAGAAAGCGGTGCGCTGCAGCGCGTCCTTTGGCGCTGAGCCGCCCCAGGACGGATAGGCCTTCTTCAGGTAGTCGATCGTGGCGTCGGTGGAGGTCACGAAGTACTCCGGCTTCTGCGGGATGCCCATGCGCTCCATCTTGGCGAGGTAGCCTTCGATGCCGCGCGAGCTGTTGTTGGTAAGGAACGCGTACTGCCCGCCGCTTTCGCGCACGAAAGCAAGGAACTCCTTAGTTCCTTCAAATAGCCGCTCGCCCAGGTAGAGCGTGCCGTCCATGTCTAATAAAAAGAGCTTTTTCTTCATTATATTATACAAATCTGCCAGAAATCAGCTTTTCGCGGCCTTCATCGCGTCGTAATCGCTTCTGAGTATGCCCCAGATGCAAAGGTCGCAGAGGCCGAGGTTGTTCATGCCGGTCTGGCGAACGGTGCCTTCGTGGGTGAGCCCGCACTTCTTCATGACGCCGCCGGAGTGGGGGTTTTTCGGGTCGTGCTTGGCGGCGATGCGGTTGGCGCCGACCTCCTCGAAGAGGAAGGGGATGATCGCGGCAAAAGCCTCGCTCGTGATCCCCTGGTGCCACCACCTGCGGCCTATGCAGTAGCCGATCTCGACCTGATTTATGACCTCGCGCTGGCTGACGACCGAAATGGAGCCTATGGGCTCGCCGATCTCCTTGAGCTCGATGGCCCACTGGTAGTAGGTCGGGTCCTCGTAGTTTGCGGCCCAGCCTTCCAGGAGCGTCTTTGTGACGGAGACGTCCGTGTGGGGCTGCCAGGTGAGGAAGTCCGTTACCCGCGGGTCGTTTGCCCAGTTGGCGTACATCGCCGGAGCGTCCTCGACGCGGAATCTGCGAAGCAAAAGGCGCGGCGTTTCAATTGTTACGGTTCCTTTGTGAGTCATGATCTAAAAGTTCACCTTTGTTTCTGCGAAGGCTGCAAGCAGGGAGGCGGCGGCTTCGATGTCGGCGATGCTGCAGACTTCCTGGGGGGTGTGGACGTAGCGGCAGGGTACGGAGACTCCGCCGGTGAAGACGCCCGACGCGTTCTTGCGGATCTCGCTGCCGTCGGTGCCGCCCCATGTCAGGACGTCGGTCTGGAACGGGATCTTTTTCTTTTCCGCGATGGCCTTGAGCGCCGCGGTCATCTCCGGGTGGCAGATGACGGACTTGTCCATGACCTTGATCGAGGCTCCGCCGCCCACCTTTGAGGTGCCGACGTGCTTGGTCCAGGGCAGGTCGTCGGTGAGGGTGCAGTCGCAGACTATGCCGTACTGCGGGTCTGTACCGAAAGCCGCCGGTTTCGCGCCGCGGCGTCCGACTTCTTCCTGTACGGTGAAGACGAAGCTGCAGTCGAAGACGGGTTTTCTGAGCTTTTCGAGGGCCAGCAGCTGGGCGACGCAGCCAGCGCGGTTGTCAATATAGGGCGAAACGACGCGGCCTTTGTCCGCTTTGCCTTTGGCGCCGGCCTTGCCGGGGGCTGCCAGCATCCTGCAGGGGGTGTCGTAGATGGCGATGTCGCCTTTTTTGACGAGTCTTTCAGCTTCTTCGCGGTCTTTCGCGCCTATGTCTATGAACATTTTGTCGATCTCGGGCTTTTTGCTGTCCTCGTCCATGCCGACCGTGCCGCAGACGCCGTTCTTAAAGCGCACCGGGCAGGCCACGATGTTCTGCGCAAGGACGTAGCCGACAGCGCCGAAGCGCAGCAGGCCGCTCTCCTCGATGAAGGTGACTATCATGCCCAGGGAATCCATGTGGGCGGCGAACATGAGGCGGGGAGCGCCTTCCCCTTGGGGGGAAGGTGTCCGCGAAGCGGACGGATGAGGGGCTGCGTGCTTGACAACGATCAGGTTGCCCATGGTGTCGGTGCGTATCTCGTCCGCAAACGGCGCGGCAAGCTCCGCGATCTTTTCGCGCACCTCGTCCTCGCAGCCCGACGGCCCGAAGCAGGAATTCAGCGTTTTCAGTGTTTCAAAAGTATCCATTCTCGACCTCTGTCTGAGTGTTTGGCACCACAGGGACGGTTCTCCTGGTGCCGCATTGTCATTCTGAGCGAAGCGAAGAATCTTTGGCACCAGGAGAACCGTCCCTGATGGTGCCAAAGGTTGTTTATCTGATACGGCCGGAGGCGACAGCCCGGATGAAGAGCCGGGCGAGCGCAAGGCCCTGTTTGATGTCGGAGATCTTGGCGACGCTGTTTGGGCAGTGGATGCTGCGGACAGGCGCCGAGATGCTTGCGACGCGCACGCCTTCGCGGCTGCGCTGGATGGCCTGGGCGTCGGTACCGCCGGCTATGCGGCCCTTGATCTGCCAGGGGATGCCGTTTTCGTCGGCCAGGCTGCGAAGCGCTTCGAACAGCCCGCGGTCGTAGATGGTGCCGGCGTCCATGAAGCCCAGGACCGGGCCTTCGCCCAGCCGCGTGACCTTCTTGTGGCCTTCGACCTTCGCCAGGTCGGCCGAGGTGGTCCCTTCGAGCACCAGCGCGATGTCTGGCCTTACCGAGAAGGCCGCGCCGAAGGCGCCCCGCGCGCCGATCTCCTCCTGCACGGAGAACACGAAGGTGACGTCCATGGGGAGGTCTTCTTCCATCAGCTTCACCATGACGGCGCAGCCGAAGCGGTCGTCGATGGCTTTTGCCTTAATGAAATCGTTTTTCGCGCCGAAGCGGACGAAATCGCTGTCGAAGACGCAGACGTCGCCGACGGAGACGAGCTCCTCGGCTTCGGCCTTGTTTTTAGCGCCTATGTCCACGTACATGCTGCCCCAGGCCGGGATCTTGCTGCGCTCGGGGAGGGGCGTCTGGTGTATCGATTTGAGTCCGGCGACGCCGGGGATCTTCTTTTCGCCGACGTACACTTTGCGGTCGAAGGTGACCCGCGGGTCTATGCCGCCGACGGCCTCGATCCGCAGGTAGCCGGTGTCGAGTATGCGCATTACCATGAAGCCCACCTCGTCCATATGGGCAGTGAGCATCAGGCGCGGAACGCCTTCCCCTTTTGGGGAAGGTGGCTGCAAAGCAGACGGATGAGGAGCCTCGACAGATGCGCACTGACTTTCAGTTGCAGCCTCAAAATCCTTGGAATCACAAGGTTTTCCGGTTTTCTCGACGATCAGGTTGCCCATCGCGTCGGTGCGGACCTTGCAGCCGGCCTTAATGGCGCGGCCTTTGATGTATTCGCGGACTTCTTCCTCGGAACCGGAGACTCCGGAAAGGGAGCACAGTTTTTCAAGTGTTCTCAGCATTACTGCGCCTCCTTTTCAGGCCTGTGAAGGGCGGCCTTGTCTGCCCCGCATTCGAGCACGGCCCTGCCCGGGTCCTGAGCGTAGGCCGCAACGAGCTTTGCGCAGTTTTCCAGATCCTCAAGATCTATGCATTCCGTGGGCGAGTGCATGTGCCTGAGCGGAAGGCCTATCAGTCCGGAGGCTACGCCCTCGCGCACTATGTGCATGTGCCATGCGTCGGTGCCGGTCTTGCCGGGCCTTGCCGCGATCTGGAACGGGATCTTGCCTCGTTCCGAAAGCTCTTCCAGGCGCTTTCCTATATGTTTCGTAATGTTCGGGCCGACCGAGATGACCGGTCCGCTGCCGAGCTCGTAGTTGTAGATGCCGTTGTGTATCTTGGGGTTGGCGTCAGGCGTAGAGGCCTGGCAGACGTCGATGGCGATGCAGACGTCGGCACCGGTCTCGAACACCGCAGCCGGAGCGCCGCCTTCGCCGCGTTCCTCGCCGGTGCTTCCGACGAAGTACACGTCCCAGGGCAGCTGTTTGCCCTTAAGAAGCTCGGCCGCCCTTATGAGCGCGGCAAAGCAGGCTCTGTCGTCCAGAGTCTTGCAGACGTATCGGGTCTTGCCCAGCCTGAAGCCTTTTGTCCTGTAGGTGATGGGGGTGCCGACGGGGATAGTCCGCACGGCTTCTTCCTGGCTCATGCCGACGTCCACGCGAAGCTCCTCCATGGGGATGGCTTTGCCCATGTCTTCGGCCTTGAGCACGTGCGGCGGCTGCACCGACATGACACCGAAGCGCGGAGGATCGGTGAGTATGCAGAGGTCCTTGTCCGGGAACACGCGCTGGTCCACGCCGCCTATCGGTCCCACGCACAGGAAGCCGTCCTCGTGGCCGGTGACCACCAGTCCGACTTCGTCGATGTGGGCCGCGATGAGCAGGCGCGGGGTGCCTTCCCCTTGAGGGGAAGGTGTCTGCGAAGCAGACGGATGAGGAGCCGCGAGCCTCCGGGCGATCAGGTTGCCCAGCGTGTCCAC
>CAMYWZ010000054.1 GCA_947302945.1 uncultured Bacillota bacterium | reverse complement strand
GGCCATATTGATGATGCACCTTTCGAGGCTTTCCGAGGAGCTGGTGCTCTGGTCTTCGTGGGAGTTCAGGTTCATAAAGCTCTCCGACGGCTTCACCACAGGTTCCTCTATCATGCCTCAGAAGAAGAACCCGGACATGGCGGAGCTGATCCGGGGCAAGACCGGCCGCGTCTACGGAGATCTGATGGCACTTCTTACGACCCTCAAGGGCCTGCCTCTTGCGTACAACAAGGACATGCAGGAGGATAAGGAGGCGGTCTTCGACGCGGTGGACACCGTAAAGATATGCCTTCAGGTGGCTGCGCCCATGATCGCCGGAATGACGGTCCTTGCCGGCAGCATGAAGAAGGCCGCGCAGGAAGGCTTCATAAACGCCACGGACCTCGCGGACTACCTTGTAAAGAAGGGTATGCCCTTCCGCAGTGCCTACAAGGTCTCAGGACAGATCGTAGCCTTCTGCATGGAGCAGGGCCAAGTCCTCGAGGAGCTGACACTGCCTGAACTTAAAGGCTTTTCCGAGCTTTTCGAAGCCGATGTCTACGACGACATAGACCTCGTAAACTGCATGGAAAAACGCATCTCCGAAGGCGGCACCTCGGCAGCCTCAGTAAAAAAACAGATAGAGCTGATAAGGGAACAGATTGGATAGAATTATACAACGGAAGCTGGATCTGTAAGAAAACGGATTGGATAAAACTATACAACGGAAGCTGATATATGTTCACGGACACGTTCCCACTCGCGGGGGCCCCTCCCAGCGGTTCTAAGCTCTGTCGGCGCTCTTGATCGTTGATTCCGCTTGCTACGCTTAAGAACCGGGTTCCCCGATGGTCCTTAGAACATATATCAGCTCCCGTTCCAATAGCTGTCACTCCATAAAGAATAAAGGAGACATATGACAAAAGTATTCATAGACGGAAAGTCTGGCACCACGGGCCTGAGGATATACGAAAGGCTCGCGGAGCGCAAAGACCTTGAGATCATCAGCCTTCCCGAAGATCTCAGGAAGGACCCCGAGGCCAAGAAAGCGGTATTCGCAAAGGCCGACATCGCCTTCCTCTGCCTTCCCGACGGCGCAGCGGTCGAGGCCGCAGAGCTTGCTCCAAAGACCACAGCCATCATAGACACATCCACGGCTCACAGATGCGACAGCGGCTGGGTTTACGGTTTTCCGGAGCTTACGGGCCTTCGCGAAAAGATAGCGTCTTCAAAGCGCATCGCAAACCCCGGCTGCCACGCCAGTGGATTCATATCCCTGGTCGCGCCGCTGGTGGAAAACGGCCTTCTGTCAAAGGACGCGGCGCTCACGTGTTTTTCCGTCACTGGCTACTCCGGCGGCGGCAAGAGCATGATCGCGGATTACGAAGCCGAAAGCCGCATAGATCTCGCTGAAGAGGGCGCCTTAGACCCGCTGGATTCTCCCAAGCAGTACGGCTTAACGCAAAAGCACAAGCATCTGCCGGAGATGCAGAAGGTATGCGGGCTTACCACAGCCCCGGTATTCTGCCCCATAGTCGCGGACTTTTACAGCGGCATGACGGTAACCGTTCCGGTCTTCGCAAAAGACCTCAAGGGCAGCCCCAAAGACGTCGAGGAACTCTACCGAAGCTACTACACAGGAAAACTCGTGGGCTTCGATCCCTGCCCGGACGGCGGCGTTTTCGGAAACGCCCTGGCGGGAAAGGACAGGATGACGGTCACGGTCAGCGGAAACGAAGAGCGCATCCTGCTGATCTCCTGCTTCGACAACCTCGGCAAAGGCGCAAGCGGAGCCGCGATACAGAACATGAACATACTGCTCGGCCTTCCGGAAGAGACGGGCCTTGATTTATAGACACGGAGGTAAAGATGAAAATGATTTCCGGCGGCGTGTGCGCCGCGAAAGGATTTAAGGCATCGGGAGTCCACTGCGGAATACGCAAGAACCCCCACAAGAACGACCTGGCTCTCATAGTCAGCGACGTCCCGTGCAGCGCGGCGGCTGTATACACCACCAACCTGGTAAAGGGCGCGCCCATAATTCTCGACAAGATGCACCTTGCCGACGGGATCGCGCAGGCGGTAATATGCAACAGCGGCAAGGCCAACACCTGCAACGCCAACGGTCTTGAGATAGCAAAAGGCATGGCGGAGCTGGCGGCGAAGCATTTAGGGATAAAGACCGAAGACGTGCTGGTCGCCTCGACAGGAGTAATCGGAGAGCCTCTGGATCTGGCCCCGATCGAAAAAGGCATGCCTTCTCTTGTCGCAAAGCTTTCGGACGAGGACTGCCTGGAAGCGTGCCTGGGCATAATGACCACCGATACTAAGCCCAAGGAAGTCGCTGTCGAGTTCAAGCTCGGCGGAAAGACCTGCCGTCTGGGCGGAATAGCCAAGGGCAGCGGCATGATACACCCGAACATGGCCACCATGCTGGTCTTCCTCACGACGGACGCGGCGATAAGCCCGGCCATGATACAGAAAGCCCTGTCAGGCGACGTTCAGAAGACCTTCAACATGATCAGCGTGGACGGGGACACCTCCACCAACGACACCGTGGTGCTCATGGCCAACGGTCTTGCGGGAAACAAGGAGATAACTGAAGAGGGCAAGGATTTCACGACCTTTATGAAGGCCCTGAACACCGTCACCGTGGACCTCTGCATGCGCATAGCTGCAGACGGCGAAGGCGCCACCAAGCTCCTCGAGTGCATAGTCTCCGGCGCGGATACGGAGCTTGCGGCAAAGACCGCGGCAAAGAGCGTCATCACCAGCAGCCTCGTAAAGACCGCGATGTTCGGCGAAGACGCGAACTGGGGCAGGGTGCTGTGCGCCATAGGATACAGCGGAGCGGACGTGGATGTAAACAAAGTCAGTCTGGAGTTCAAATCGATCGCCGGCAGCGTAAAACTCTGCGAAAACGGCGCAGGCGTACCGTTCTCCGAAGAGCTTGCCGCGAAAGTGCTTCATGAAAACGAGATAGATATCATTATCAGCGTGGGAGACGGTCCGTTCTCGGCGACAGCCTGGGGCTGCGACCTTACCTACGAGTACGTAAAGATAAACGGGGAGTACAGGACCTGATGAAGAAGGATTTTTCGAACGCCGAAAGGGCGCAGATACTGATCGAGGCACTGCCTTACATCGAAAACTACAGGGGCGAGGTCGTCGTGGTGAAGTACGGCGGCAACGCCATGATCAACGACCAGCTCAGAGAGCAGGTCATGGAGGACCTGGTGCTCCTGCACCTTATAGGAGTCAAGGTCGTCCTGGTGCACGGCGGCGGCCCGGAGATCAGCGATCTTATGAACAAGCTCGGCAAGAAGGCCGAGTTTGTGGACGGCCTCAGGGTAACCGACAAGGAGACCGTAGACATAGTCCAGATGGTGCTTGCGGGCAAGGTCAACAAGAGCCTTGTGAACCTGCTGCAGACCAAGGGAGGCAAGGCCATAGGCATCTCAGGCCTTGACGGAAGGCTCATAGAGTGCACGCCCAAGAACGAGAAGCTCGGCTACGTCGGCAGCGTCAGCAAGATCAACATCGAGCCGGTCACGGACCTTCTTGAAAAGGGCTACATTCCGGTCATCTCGACCATTGGCTGCGACAAAGCCGGCAACACCTACAACATCAACGGCGACACGGCAGCTGCGTACATAGCCGGGGCGCTGGAGGCAAAGAGGCTCCTGATGCTTACCGACATCGCCGGAGTCCTTCGCGACAAGGACGACCCGGAGTCGCTGATCCCGAAGCTCACCGTGGTCGAGGCCAGACAGCTCTTCGACCAGAAGGTGATCGACGGCGGCATGATACCCAAAGTCGAGTGCTGCGTCACCGCCCTGATGCGCGGCGTCCGCAAAGCAATAATCATGGACGGACGCGTGCCGCACTCCATACTCATGGAGCTCCTCACCGACGAGGGTGCCGGCACCATGTTCGTGTGATCAAGCGACTAAAGTGATAGAGCTGCGGCAGTATGGTTGCTGTATGAACCAGAGGGACGGTTCTTAGGTTTACGAATATCAGCCGATCCCTGAGGTGCGGTATTGTCATTCTGAGCGAAGCGAAGAATCCGGCACCGGGAGAACCGTCCCTGATGGTGCCGTGAAAGGGAAAGAGATGGAAAACGTTAAGGAACTGGATAAGCAGTACGTCGCGAATACTTATGCGAGGTTCCCGCTTCAGATAGTGAGCGGCAAAGGGAGCCTGGTGTATGACGAGACCGGAAAAGAATACATAGATATGGGCACCGGCATCGCCGTCAATACCTTCGGCGTGGCGGACAGCGAGTGGGCGGCGGCAGTCACGGAGCAGCTTATGAAGCTTCAGCACATGTCGAACCTGTACTACACGGAGCCCTGCGCGAAGCTGGCGAAGCTCCTGTGCGAGAAAAGCGGTATGAAGAAGGTCTTCTTCGGCAATTCCGGCGCGGAGGCCAATGAAGGCATCATCAAAGCCGCGAGAAAGTACGCCGCAGAGAAGAAAGGCCCCGAATATTACACAATAATAACGCTGAAAAACAGCTTCCACGGCAGGACGCTCACGACTCTGGCGGCGACAGGGCAGGACAAGTTCCACCAGCTCTTCACCCCGCTGACCCCGGGCTTTGCCTACGCGGACGCAAACGACCTTGAAGGGCTCAAAAGGCTCGCTTCGGAAGTAAAACCGGCCGGCATCCTGGTCGAGTGTGTGCAGGGCGAGGGCGGCGTGCTGCCTCTTACGGCTGAGTTCGTAAAGGGCGTGGCGGATCTTTGCGCGAATGAAGACATAGACTTCATGGTAGACGAGGTCCAGACCGGAAACGGCAGGACAGGAAAGTACTTCGCGTATCAGAACTTCGGAGTGCTTCCCGACGCGGTCTCAACGGCCAAAGGCCTCGGCGGCGGTCTTCCGATAGGTGCCGTGCTGCTAGGCGAAAAGCTCAAGGACGTGTACAGCCCCGGCGACCACGGTTCCACCTTCGGCGGCAACCCCGCAGTCTGTGCCGGCGCGATAAGCGTAGTCAGCCGCATAGACGACGCGCTTCTTGAGGGCGTCAAAAAGAAGAGCGAATATATTTTCAGGGAACTTTCCGGCGCGGAGGGCATCGAATCCGTCGCAGGCATGGGTCTTATGATAGGCATCATGACCGCAAAGCCCGCAGCTGACATCGTCAAAGCCTGCATGGCAAACGGCGTCCTGTGCCTTACCGCCAAGGACAAAGTCAGGCTCCTCCCGGCCCTCAACATCCCGCAGGAGCTTCTCGAAAAAGCAGTCGCAGTCATCAAGGAGTGCTGCAAATAAGTGATCAGTGATAAAGCTGCGGCAGTATGGTTACCGTCCGGACACGTTCCCACTCGCGGGGGCCCCTCCCAGCGGTACTAAGCTCTGTCTGCGCCCTTAGTCGTGCATTTTGGCTTGCCACGCTTAAGGACCGGGTTCCCCGATGGTCCGTCCGGTAACCATACTGCCGCAGATACTAAACTAATAACAGGAGTACGTAATGGATCTTAAAGGAAAAGACTTTCTGACGCTGCTGGACTTTACGGCGGAGGAGATAGAGGGGATGCTGGAGCTGGCTGCGAAGCTCAAGGAGTGCCGCACAGGCTCTTCGAGGGCAAGAACATCGCCCTCGTATTCGAAAAGACCAGCACCCGCACGCGCTGCAGCTTCGAAGTGGCAGCCGCGGATCTCGGCATGCACCCGGTCTTTTTAGACCCGTCGAGCTCGCAGCTCGGCAAGAAGGAGAGCATCGCCGACACCGCAAGGGTCCTTTCCCGCATTTTTGACGGCATAGAGTACCGCGGCTACGGGCAGGAGCGCGTGGAAGAGCTCGCGAAGTATTCGGACGTCCCGGTCTGGAACGGCCTCACGAACGAGTTCCATCCCACTCAGGTCCTCGCGGACCTTCTCACCATAAAAGAACACTTCGGCAAACTCAAGGGCCTAAAGCTCGTCTTCTTCGGAGACGCACGCTACAACATGGCCAACTCGCTGATGGTAGGCTGCGCGAAGATGGGTATCAGCTTTACGGCCTGCGCCCCGGAGAAGTACTTCCCGGATCCCGCATTGGTGTAAAAGTGCAGTAAAATCGCGGAAAAGAGCGGCTCGGTCATACAGTTCGAGCATGATACCGAAAAGGCGGTCATAGGCGCGGACATCATCTACACCGACGTCTGGGTCTCCATGGGAGAGCCCGACGAGGTCTGGGTGGAGCGCATCTTCGACCTTTCGCCCTACAGGGTCACCCAGAAACTCATGGACATCGCAGGCCCCCAGTGCCGCTTCATGCACTGCCTGCCGGCCTTCCACGACCTTAAGACCGAGACCGGCCTTAAAACATACGAAAAGTTCGGCATAGACTGCATGGAGGTGGAGGACGCCGTCTTCGAAGGCCCTCAGTCCATAGTCTTCGACGAAGCTGAAAACCGCATGCACACCATAAAAGCAGTCATGGCTGCTACATTATAGCCTTCCCCTTGAGGGGAAGGTGGCGCGAAGCGCCGGATGAGGAAATATGAGATCCTATTTGATACTCGAAAACGGAATGGTCTTTGAAGGGACCCGCATAGGCTCGCCGGATGACAGCACAGGCGAGCTTGTCTTTACCACAGGAATGGTCGGCTACATGGAGACCCTCTCCGACCCCAGCTACGCCGGGCAGATCATAATGCAGACCTTCCCCCTGATAGGAAACTACGGCGTAATGACCGAAGACCTGCAGGGCGACTGTTTCTGCGCGGGCTACGTTGTCCGCGAGCTCTGCGATGCCCCGAGCAACTTCAGGTCGGAGGGCAAACTCAACGACTTCCTCAAAGAAAAGGGCATACCAGGCATCTGCGGAGTTGACACCAGGGCCATCACCAGGATCATAAGGGAGCAGGGCGTCATGAACGCGAGGATATGCTCCGAGCTTCCGGCGGGCCTTGGCTCATGCTGCGAAGAGCCGGACGGAGCAGTCCTGCAGGAGCTGAAGAGCTACCGCGTCAAGGATGCCGTGGCAAGGGTCAGCACCAAAGACATCAAGGACTATCCGGCCATCGGCAAAGAACTCTTCCACGTGGTCCTCATAGACTACGGCGCGAAGCGCTACATCATGCGCTGCCTCCAGAACAGAGGCTGCCGCGTGACGGTCGTTCCGCACAGCATGACGGCTTCGGACATCATGCTCCTTCAGCCGGACGGAGTGATGCTGTCCAACGGCCCCGGAGATCCTCAGGACAATCCATTCGAGATAGGCCAGATCAAAAAGCTCATCGGCAACGTTCCGGTCTTCGGCATTTGCCTCGGACACCAGCTTGCGGCTCTTGCCATGGGCGGAAAGACGTATAAGCTCAAGTACGGACACCGCGGCGCGAACCAGCCAGTTAAGAGGTTCTCCGACGGCCGCACCCTTATAAGCAGCCAGAACCACGGCT
>CAMYWZ010000053.1 GCA_947302945.1 uncultured Bacillota bacterium | reverse complement strand
CATCAAGCCGGACATCATCATAGGCTGCGCCGGCGGCGGTTCCAACCTCGGCGGACTCATCGCGCCCTTCATGGGAGAAAAGCTCCGCGGCGAGGCGGACTACCGCATCATAGCCATAGAACCCGCGTCCTGCCCGAGCTTCACCCGCGGCAAGTACGTCTACGACTTCTGCGACACCGGAAAGGTCTGCCCGATGGCCAAGATGTACACCCTCGGCCACGACTTCATCCCCTCCGCAAACCACGCAGGCGGCCTGAGGTATCACGGCATGAGCTCCATACTCTCCCAGCTCTACGCGGACGGATACATGGAAGCCCGCTCCTACGAGCAGACAGCGGTCTTCGAGGCAGCCGAGACCTTCGCCAGAAGCGAAGGCATACTCCCCGCCCCCGAATCCAGCCACGCGATCAAGGGCGCCATCGACGAAGCGCTCAGGTGCAAGGAGACGGGCGAGGCCAAGACCATAATCTTCGGCCTTACCGGAACAGGCTACTTCGATATGACGGCTTACGAATCCTTCAACGACGGAAAGATGACGGACTACATCCCAAGCGACGAAGACCTCGCCAAGGGCTTCGCCAGCATCCCGAAGGTCGATTTGTAAGGAGCATTTCAAGCAAGTTTCTGACATCCAAAGACCCCTCCGGAGCGACCGGAGGGGTTTTCATGTGTTCAAAAATCATATCAGCTTGTATGCGCCGAGGCGCTCTTTTACGCGCTCGTACCAGCCGCCCTTAAAGAAGAGGCAGGCCAGCGGATCGGAGGCGCTGTAGTCGTAGCCTCCTGTCCTTTCCGCGGCATCCAGTATTCCCAAAGCTCTGCAGCCTCCGCCGCAGTGTCCGAACCATTCGCAGGAATCGCACTGATCGTTCTGCTGCCGCAGCCAGTAGTGGTTTTTACATACCATGTCCAGCCAATCGCCGCCGCCGATTATATCCTCAAGGCGACGCTCCTTCAGGCTGTCGAAGGTATGGCCGAGGTGGGTCACGTAATCTGACATCTGAAGGCATGGGACTACGCTTCCTTCGCAGGTGACCGACATCAAGGTCCGGTTGAAGCTGCAGACAGGCGCAGTCGGACGGTAGCTGCCGTCCGGGCGCTGGTCGAGGACCATGCCGTATTCTCTGTCAGAGGGGAACAGCAGCAGATAGCGCCAGATGATCAGGGACATCCTGTGGTCTCCGCTCATGTACTGCTCCGCGAGGTCCAGCATGCGTGAGAAGAATTCTTCCAGGGGCAGGCTTCCATCCGGAGAGTTCTTTACCCAGCGGGGCACAGGCGTTGTGCGAATGATTCGCGTGGAAGTTACACCAAGGTCTTCCAGTACGCGCAGCGTTTCGGGTATGACGTCTATGTTGCCGCGGTGCAGCTGAGTCTGAGCCATGGTCTTAAAACCGTTTTCAGCGCAGAGGCGGAAAGCCCGCTTAGCGTCTTCTTACCCTTTGTGCCCTCTCATCCAGTCGTGGTGCCCCACCCCGTCGAACGAGATCTTTATTTTGGGCGAAGCTCCGAGATCTTTGAAAAGATCCAGAGTATCCTGCCTCAGGAAAAAGCCGTTGGTGGTTAGCTTTTCGAGCACCATGTTCCGCTCGTAAATGGCGCGGACTATGTCCGCAAAGCGCGGATGGAGCATGGGCTCGCCGCCGGTAAGAGTAATGCTGTGGAAGCCGCATTCCGCCGCCTGGTCCAGAAGGTCCAGTACCTCATCATAGCTCCATTCAGCCATGCGGTCCGCGTTGTCCGCCGCGTTGAAGCAGTGCCTGCAGTTGTAGTTGCACTTACCTGTGAGCATCAGGTTCATGGCAGGCACGAAGCGGTGTTCGTACTTTTTATACCTGGACCACTCAGAGGGTTCCTCGCCTTTTGCGCAGGGCGCTATGATCCCCTGCCCGGCAAGCCATTTAAGCCTGTCGCTTTCGGGAAGATCATGTTTCCCGTCGCACTGCAGAAGCAATTCAAAAATACCTGCGTCCACTTTCAGGGGCGCAGGCGAATACCTTTCATACATCGCGTGGCTTACGAATCTCCACGCGCGCAGCGCATAACCTTCGGTCAGTCTGTAATACATGGCTGCAGGTTTCTCATCAGAACGTCGTCAGATCGTCTCCCCACTTGCAATCCTTGCGAAGAAACCATGTGCAAAAGGCATTGTACCTTTCCTTCGATGTCTTAAAATCACAGATCCTGGGAATGTTCCAGGTGATCAGGTAACCCATTGCGTTTACGCCTTCGTCAGGCGGCAGATAACAATACTTCACCCATGTATCGTAATCTGCCTGCGTGATCGTTTTGTCTTTTAAGTATGCCTCAGACATGACGCCGCCGCTGACCTCGTCCAGCAGAGCATCCGGAAGCTCCAGACCAAGGCCGCCAAGATAAGCAGCAAGCTCTGCCGCTGTTTTGCATGCTTCCGCCTTTTCTTTCTGCTCTTCCGTAAGTGTCTCCAATATTACTTTCGCCTTTTCGTCCATTAGATCGCCTTTCATTTCTGCTCCGCTGATGATCAGCAGCCGGACTTATTCCGTTCGGCTTCATACCTGATCTGGTCCAGCCTCTGCTTGGTTACAACATCATCGCTGGCACCTGCGTCCCTGGCTGACTTCTTCGCAGCTTCGAGTGAACCGAAGTTGTCGATATAATCCCCTTTAGAGTTAAATGAAGACCATGTTCCGGTCCCCTTGATCTCTACAACCACTCCGCCTGCTGCAGCATCCAGAACTTCGTCCGGAAGCTCTATGCCTTCGCTTGCGGCAAGTTTGGCGATCTCGTCCAGAGTTTTGCATTGCTTAGCCTTTTCCTTTTGTTCCTCGGTAAGGCTTTCCCATACGCCTCTGAGGATCTCAGCTGTTTTGTTTTCTTCCATTGTATGTCTCCTGAATGCTGCTGTCGTTTTCCGCGGCTGTCAACAGCGGCCGCGTATTTTCTTGAGCTGTTTTTCGTCGATCAGCTTGTCGCTGTAGCCGGCGTCTCTGGCTTTCTGTTTAGCGGTTCCCAGATCTAAATAGGTTTCATGAACTCCGCCGCCGTCGTCCATGACTACATAAGCAGGGGCTCCGTTCAGGCTGCCTTCGAAGACGTAGCCTCCGGCAACGTCATCCAGCGTCTGGTCCTGTAGCTCTGCGCCTTCTTTTCCGGCAAGTGCCGTAAGCTCTTCCGCCGTCTTGCAGGAGCGGGCCTTTTCCTTCTGTTCATCGGTAAGGTTGTCCCAGATGCTTTTCAGCATCTCGTTAAGCTTTTCATTTTCCATCAGTTTTTACATCCTTTCAGTGAAACTGTTTCCGGATCTGCTGACGATATTATTTTACTTTTCTGCCTTCGAAAGTTACACCGGTGGTTCCTATCCAGCTGACCCAGATATCACGGCCGCATGTCGGGCACACATAATGCTTGTTAAGCTTCAGTGTGCCATGCGTGTTGTACGTATTCCGCATGAGGTCGCTGCAGTTCGAACAGAGATAACAATCATTGAGACTGATATGGTGATCGGGGATGTTTCCGCCTGCGATCGCATCCAGCATTTCTTCAGAAAGCTCTATACCTTCTTTTCCGGCAAAAGCAGTCAGTTCCTCGGGGGTCCTGCATTCCTCAAGCTTTTCCTTCTGTTCTTCTGTAAGGGTATCAATGAACCCGTCGAAGGTCTTTTCCATCTTCTCGTTTTCCATTATTTGCTCCTTAGTATGATATTACTGCCCGGAGGGGATCATCTTTGTACGATCTTCTCGCCAAAAGCATAGTAGACAACAGGTTCATCTTTTGGGCGGTTCCTGAAGGCGCTGGTGTTTAATCCTCCTACAACGCCGTCCATGATCTCATCCGGAAGCTCAAATGCTTCCTCGCGCCTGGGCAGTGCCTGATCTCTAGTCTTGTTCTTTTCAATATCCATCGTTTTTTACTCCTTTCCGAAGCTTTGAATACTCTTTTGATCGTTTATACGCACAGCTGCTCTGTCCGGCAGCACCTTTGATCACATTTTTGAATTTTCGTACTCATTCGAGGTTTTTCTTTATCGTGAGTATGTTCTGGCCGTCCTTGTACTCGTACTTGACATCGTCCATGCTCTTCTTGACCATGTAGATGCCTAGGCCGCCTATCGGCCTGTCTTCAGCCGAGAGCGTGATGTCCGGATCCGGCTTGGCAAGAGGATCGTAAGGAACGCCGCTGTCCTTGAAGCTTATGGTGACGTAGTTCCCGTCCTCCTGGACCTTTACGCCTATGGTAGCGTTTCCGACCTCCGGGCTGTAGGCATAGTGCGCTATGTTTACAAACAGCTCCTCGACGGCTACCTCTATCTGCATTTTGGCCTTCATGGAGCAGTCTGCAGTATCCAGCTGCTCATCTATGAAAGCAGTTACGGTATCCAGATTTTCGGGCTTTGCCTCTATTGTAAGCTCCTTTGTGCCGTCACCAGCCGGTCCCAGATAGGTAAACCCCAGCATGGTTATATCGTCGAACTGAGGCGCGTCGCCTACGAAGGCGTCTATGCTGCTGCGGACGTTCGTGAGGAGCTTTTCGGGAGCAGCGTCCGGTTCCTTGTTGAGAGCCTCGAGCATGCGGTCGTTGCCGAAGAGCACGTCCTTTGAATCCGTGGCTTCGGGAACACCGTCAGTGTATACAAAGAGGCTGTCGCCGGGATGAAGCTCGAAGGGATGCTCCCTGAACTTTATGCCTTCCATTGTTGCAACTGCCGGCGAGTGACGGTAAGTTACAAGCTCGTACTGCCCGCCAGCGCGGCGGATGACAGGATGTTCGTGGCCTGCGTTGGCTGCCATGCCTTTGCCTGTGGATATCTGTATCACAGCAAGCCAGACGGTAACGAAGAGCTCGGCTTCGTTGCCTTCGCACAGCTGTTCGTTAACGTTCCTGAGGACCGTAGCCGGACTCTCGCCTAAAAGCGCGCGGTTTTTGATTAGGGTCTTGGCTATTACCATGAACAGAGCGGCAGGAACGCCCTTGCCGGAAACGTCTGCCATGACAAGACCTATGTGGTCGTCATCAATGAGGAAGAAGTCGTAAAAGTCTCCTCCGACCTCCTTTGCGGGAGCCATCGAAGCGAAGAGGTCGAACTCTGTCCTTTCCGGGAAGGCCGGGAAGATCCTCGGCAGCATATCAGCCTGGATCTGCGTGGCTACGTTGAGCTCTGCTCCTATACGTTCCTTTTCCTTCTCGCTCTGCATCTTCTCGGCTGTAAGGCGCACCGAATTGAATATCTGCAGATATTCCACGATGAAGATGACGCATATGGTCAGGTAGAGAGGCAGGAACCACGAATTCGTCGGGATGATGCCTGTGTTGTTGGTGATGAGGTTGATAACGTAGAATCCTACGACGGATACCGCAGGCACTACGAGGTAGGTCTTGATGCTTTCGCCTGCCATCTCCAGGACGCCGCGCACGATCTTGCGCACGAAGATCATATACAGCACGAAGATGACAGCGTACACCACTACCTTTATCCCTATGAACAGCAGGATGTTCGGCACGTTGTAGGGAGTGCCGCTGTCGAAGAATCCCAGACGCGCGCCGACGAAGGTATCGGTGGTGCCGCAGAACATGAACGTAGCCACGTTCGCGATCAGGGCGGACATCAGGCCTACGAAGAGCTTTTCAGCCGTAGTCTCCTTGTACAAATAAATGACACCTACGCAAAGCAGTATGGTAAGCCCGAGTATACCTACAAGGTCATTGTAAAGGTTGACCGTATAGCTCAGATAGGCTACGCCAAGGCCCACTACGGCAAACAGTATCCACCACAGAGCCATCTTGCCTTTGCCGAACTTAGGCGTAAGCGTAACGCCGGCGATCAGCCCGGCAAACACCGAGGCGAAGAATACCGCAAACGACCACAGAAAAACTACCATTTCTGCCTAACTCCTTTCATCATCAAAAATCATCGTCGTCAAATGCTCCGAGCGTTTCGAGCGCGCGGAAATATTTCTCAAGATACTCATCAGAGATGATGTTCCAGTCTATTCCCAGAGACGTGATCATCTTCTGCGTAAAGTCATCGTTTATAGCTGTCTGCTGATAGCGAAGGTCCGGCCTTTCCACGAAGATGCCTTCAAGCGCTTTCCTGCCCTCTTCGGTCTCGGAGAGCTCCTTGACGGTCGCTTCGAACTCCTCGTCGGAGACTATCTTCACTTCGTAGCCGACGCTCTTTAAGGTCGTAAAGAGGCGCTTGAATTCGACTTCCTTCGGGGGATAGACGTGGAACACCGTGTAGTCCTTGGGCAGAGTCGCTAGATTGACTATCATCTTAGCGACGTCGTCCACAGGCGAGAAGTTTACGGTGGCGTTGTACAGGCTCTCCGGAGCCTTGCCTATCCTTACATAGGAAGCGATCTGGCGGGTGAAGGCGTTGGTCTTGCGGTTCATCTGGAACTCGCCGTCCGAGATGCGGCCCTGAAGGTTGCCCACGCGCATCATCTTGACAGGTATGCCGTGCTTTACAGCCGCGCTTAAGGCTTCGTACTCAGCCATGTACTTGGAGAGTATGTACTGGTTGCTTATCTCCTGGCCTATGAACAGGTCTTTTTCAGTAAGAGTAAGTGGCTTGCTGCCGGATTCGTAGGCGCCGCCGACACTGATCGTGGATACCTGGACCAGAGCCGCGCAGTGCTTTGCGCAAAGCTCCGTAAGGTTGCGGACTCCGCCCGTATTGATGCGGTCCAGCTTGTCGTCGAAGGCGAAGTGCGAGACGTTCGCGGCGCAGTTGATGACAGTGTCTATGCGGCCGTCAAATGGCTCGGCAAAGATCTTCGGATCCGAAATGTCGCCTTCAAGCACGAACAGCTGCTTGCCGAAAAGATCGTCGCAGCTCTTCTCTTCATAATAGAAGAGCGTGCTCTTGAGGCGCTTTTCTGCAGGCTGGCGCTTTGTGGAACGCACCAGGCAGTAGATATTGTACCAGAGCTCTTTGTGCTTCAGGAGCTGGGCAAGAACATGGATACCCAGGAATCCGCTGGCACCTGTGAGCAGGACGTTTCCAAGGCCGTGAGTCTCGGGCTTTTTGCCGTCCGGAAGCTCGTTGCGGGAAAGGAGCTCCTCAAAGCCCGTGTAATCGAGCTTTCTTAAGGGGTTGGTGCGCTTGCGGTCCTTTTCGGTCTGTTTGACGTAGAGGTACTGCGCAAGAAGCTCCGGTGTCGGATAGCGGAAGATGTCTTCGTACGCGGCTTCGGCCTCCGGCAGGCGCGAGCCTATCTCGTAGAGGAGCTCGGCTGTGTGCAGGCTGTCTCCGCCGTTGTCGAAGAAGTTGTCGTCAAGGCCGACCTTCTCCATCTGCAGGACTGCCGCGAAGGCTTCGCAGATGGCTTTCTGATACGGGGTCTGGGGCGCCCGGTAGACGCCTTCGACTTCTATGGGGATGGCCGCAAGGGCCTTCGAATCGGTCTTGCCGCCGGGTGTTTCGGGTATCTTGTCCAGCTCTTTGAAGATGTCCGGGACCATGTAGTACGTGAGGCGGGAC
>CAMYWZ010000052.1 GCA_947302945.1 uncultured Bacillota bacterium | reverse complement strand
GACGTCTCGGTCGAGCTCTCGGAGATGGTAAAGAAGACCGGAGCGGAGTTCATAGACGCCCCCGTCGTAAAGAGCAAGCCCGCCGCCATTGCCGGAAAGCTCGGAATATACATGGGCGGTTCGGAAGAAGCATGCAGAAAGGCGGAGCCGGTGCTCTCCTACATGGGAGAGAACATCATACGCATGGGCGGCAACGGCAAGGGGCTGGTCATGAAGATATGCCACAACGCTCTGGTTTCGCAGATCCAGAACGGCGTCAACGAGACCAGCACTCTGGCTGCCGCAAATGGTATAGACATGCTCACGTTCGCGAAGGCCATCTCCTACGGAGGGGCCGGCAACTGGTACCTGGATTCCAAGAAGGACGTCCTTGCGAAAGAGGACTATACCACGGCGTTTTCGGTGGAGAACGAGCACAAGGACGTGCACATCTGCCTCAGGCTCGCGGAGCAGTGCGGCGTAAAGATGCCCGGCGAGGAGAACGCTGCCAGGGTCTACGACAAAGCGCTCGAAATGGGCCTTGGCAAGGAAGATTTCTGCGCGACGATAAAGGTGGTGCGCGGTGAAAAGGCTTGATGAGCTGAACAAAAAGAATGCTGTAAGGATAAAAAGCGTAAAGGACCCGGCCTTCCTTTCCTACGGGAGAGTCATCGAAGGCTGTGACTTTACTGACCTTGTCAGATATATGCAGGACAGGACATCGGTGCCGGCGGAGGGCAACGTCTACGTGGCTTCCGTCCCGGAGATGGAGGCTCTGCCGTCCGCGGAGGTCATAAAAAAGGTCGTTTTCGGCGGCATGCCCATACAGATAGGCTACTGCAACGGCAGGAACACCACGCTGAACGGCTTCGAGTACCACAAGGCATCGGAGATCAATATCGCGGTCACGGATCTGATGCTTTTTCTGGGGCACAGCTGGGACATAGGCGCGGATCTGAAGTATCCGGGGGAGAAGGCGGAGGTCTTCTTCGCGGAAAAGGGCACGGCCATTGAGATGTTCGGCACCACGCTGCACCTTTCGCCTGCCTGCGCGTGCGAGTGGGGCTTTAAGGACGTAGTGGTGCTTCCGAGGGGCGTCAACACTCCGCTTTCGGAGGCTGAAAAGACCGCCCGCGACGCTGCTTTCGCCTCAGGAGACTATGAGGCAAAGCTGCTCCTTCAGCGCGGCAAGTGGGTCATAGCCCACCCCGAAAGGGAACCCCTGATAAAGCAGGGCGCCTGCCCGGGAGTCACAGGAGAAAACACGGAGCTGTTTTACTGATCTATGAAGGAAGCTCTGTTTTACCTGGTGGTGCTTCTCGCGAACGTCATCCAGGGCATAACCGGCTTTGCCGGAACGATACTCGCCATGCCTTTTTCGGTAAGGCTCGTCGGCATGGATACGGCAGTGCCCGTGCTGAACGTGCTGGGACTGCTCTCGGGGATATACGTCTTCGCCGGCAGCAGGAAGAGCGTGGACACCGGGGAGATCAAAAAGGTCCTGACCGTCACGGTCCCCGCCGTGATCGCCGGACTTTTCATAAGGCGCTGGCTTTCGGGACGCCCGGCGGTTTTGTACCTGATACTCGGCGTCATCGTTACTGCAACTGCGGTCCTCGGCCTTTGGAAGATGTTCCTCAGGAAAAAGGACGCATCCGGGCAGGCAGCGGACGCGGAAGGGCCGGAAAAAAGCGCGGCATTAAGCGCGCTGATACTTGCGGCGTCGGGCCTGGTGCACGGCATGTTCGTCTGCGGCGGCCCGCTCCTCATAAGCTATCTTGCCGCAAGGATAAAGGACAAGACGGCTTTCCGCGCGACCATATCTACCGTCTGGATATTCCTGAACGGGATCATACTGGTCTCGCAGATCATAAGCGGCGCGTGGAACATGGGACTGCTGAAAGTCCAGCTGATCACCGTGCCTTTCCTGCTCGCGGGCATGCTGCTGGGCAGCGTATTATATAAGCGCATGAGCCAGCGCGTATTCATGGCTGTAACTTACGTCCTGCTCCTTACAGCAGGGATCTCGCTGTTTTTTAAGTAGAGGATGCCTTCCCTGAAAGGGGAAGGTGCCCGGAAGGGCGGATGAGGTACATTATGAAAAAGTTTCAGGCGGCATACGTCCCCATAGGTGTCGGGACCTTCCATCTCGAGAGCGCTCAGAAGGAGTTCGAGGCTTCGGCAGCGCTTCTTAAAAGCATAGACGCGGACACCGCTGTTCCGCAGGAGAAGCTGCTTTCCATCGACAAGCTTACCGCTTTCCTGGACAGCATAGACCCGGACTTCATCATACTTCAGAACGTAACGTTCGCGAACGCGGCTTACGCGTCCGAAGTGCTTGCCAGCTTTAAGGAAGCTCCGATACTGCTCTGGACCTTAAGGGAGCCGGTCATAGACGGCGGGCGGCTTCGCCTCAACTCCCTTACGGGAGCCTATTCCGCAGCGAACGCCATAAAGCAGATGCGGGATGAGCAGTTCGAGTACGTTTACGGTTCCCCCTCGGAAGAGAAGGTCATAAAGCACATAAAGGCTGCCATGAAGGCTGCCAGGGTAAAGCACGAGATGAAGAGCCTCAAGATCGCCGCCGTGGGCCACACGCCCCAGGGCTTCGGCTTCGGAAGGGCTCTGGACCTGGACCTTCTCGAAAAGTTCGGCGTCAGGCTCGAATCGATAGAGGCAAGGGAGCTCATAGACAGGGCAAAAGGCTTTACCGACGAGGAATGCGCGGCATATCTTAAGGACGCTGCCTCCCGCATGAAGGGCCTTGAAAACACTCCCGAAAAAAACCGCCTTGACTTTGCAAGGCTTTATAAAGCATACTTTGAGTATGTGAAGGAGGGCGGCATAGGCGCGCTGGCTTCGCGCTGCTGGCCGGACTTCTTCACCTCCTTCGGCACTCCGGTCTGCGCGGTCCTTGCCATGCTCAATGACCTTGGCGTAGCCGCAAGCTGCGAGGCCGATACCTACGGCGCCCTGTCCATGTGGATAGGCATGCGCCTTACGCAAAGCCCCGCTTTCTTCGGAGATCCCGTGTCTCTGAATGAAGCGGAAAACACCATCACCTTCTGGCACTGCGGCACTGCCGCGTGTTCGCTCGCAAGGCAGGACACCGGTGCATGCGCAGGCGTGCACTGCAACCGCCGTATTGGCCCCACTCTTGAGTTCGGCTGCAAGGCGGCCAAAAACGTCACAGTCTTCAGGGTGGGAAGAAAGCCGGACGGCTCCGTCCGCTTCTTCATAGCCTCAGGCGAAGCCCTCGACGTGCCTCAGCAGTTCCTCGGAACCTCGCTGGTCGTTAAGACGAAAGCGTGCGCGGAGGACATAGTCCGCCGCACGGTGGAGGAGGGCTGGGAGCCTCACTACGCGGTCATCTACGGAGACGCCGCGGACGAACTGGAGATACTCGCAAAAATGCTCGGAGCGGAAGCGCTCCGCTTCTGAACCTGCGCATCTGCGCAGCTCACCTGAAAGGAGAACGACATGGACGGCAAGGGAATGAACATGGAGCGCATCAAGCTCAGGAACCGCTCTCTCATACTCGGATACATCAACGACTACGGCCCTGTGTCCAGAAAGGACATAGCGGCGGAAGCCGGGCTCACTCCCGCGTCGGTCACCCAGATCACCACCCAGCTCATCGAGGAAGGCCTTTTAAAGGAGCTCGGAGTTCTCCGCGACGGTCTGCGCACGGCCGGCCGGAAAAAGATACTCATCGATATCAACGCGGAGCACTCTTATGTGCTCACCGCTAACATCGAATCCCGCGAGACAGTCCTTGCTGTCTGCAACATCAAGGGCCAGCCTGTCGCTTCGGTAAAGGACAAGGCTCCTCTTGTGATGCGCCTTGCCACCGACAAGACACAGGAGCCCGAAGCGTTCCTGAAGGTGATAGCCGCCCACTTAAAACACATGGTTTCCTGCATGCCGGCAGACGCCCGCAACAGGATAAACTGCGCTTCCGTGGGCATCACCGGGCTCGTGGACACAGAAGCGGGCATATCCCTGAATGCTTACGGCGTCTGGAACAGGCGCGTGGACATAGCTTCTGTCATGTCCGAAGAGCTCAAGCTTCCGGTACTTGTGGAAAACAACGTGGACGCTCTTGCTCAGGCGGAGATACTATTCGGCCTCGGACGCAAGACCGAAAACCTGCTCATGATAAAGTGGGGCCCCGGTGTAGGAAGCGCCATCATACTCGACGGCGCCATCTACAAAGGCAGGCGCGGAAAAGCAGCCGAGCTGGGCCACTATATCGTAAAGAAAGACGGATCTTTATGCAGCTGCGGAAGGCGCGGATGCCTGGAGACCGAAGTCTCCTATGCCGCTCTTACCAAGCGTCTTTCCTTCGAGCCCGATGACTTCGGAAATGCCTACGCTTCCACGGACGAAGAAACCAGAGCTTACATAGATTCAGCCATAGATCTCTTCGCGAGATGCGCGGTAAATTCGAGCACCATCCTCGCTCCGAATCACATAGTCCTTACTGGAAGGCTCTTCTCCAGCCAGATCATACGCGGCAGGTTCATAAAGGCCTGCAGAAGCTATGACAGCAGCTGCGATGACGGGTTCATCCTGCACTCTCCGCTTGCCGGAAGGGACGGTTTCGTCGGCCCGGCAGCAGTCTACGTCCAGAAGCTTTTCGGATAAGTATCCGCGTAAAAGCCGCCGGCTCTTAATTCATTTGACATTCAGGGCAAAATGCTATATGATGTATTGAAGCAGACGACGCACTGCATTATTTTGTGGTACAGCGTAAATCAAAGGGAAGAAAAGAATGAAGAAAGTCGCAAAGGGAATAGGGAAGTTTTTCCTCTGGCTGCTCGTCACCATCATAGGGATAGCGGCAATACTTGCGGTGGTGATAAGCACCATCGTCAACGGTCCGTCGGCTGAGGCCAAGAGCCTCTTCGTAAAGACCATGCTCGAGACCGGCAATATGAAATGGGCCGTAGGCGTGTTCATGTCGGACGACGAAATAAGCGAGATACTGTCGCAGAACTCCATGGGCACGTTCGACAAGGAGCCTGACACAGGGCTTATAGAAATACCCGTTGACGATCCGACCATAGACCCCAACGAGATCACCATAGAAAAGATCCAGGGCGACAATTTCACCGCCACCATGATGATAGTCAACGACCCTTCACGTGTATTCGTCGGCACCACATACCCCTGGACAAAGTACGGCCAGGAGCTGGATAAGATAGTTAACAATTACGGCGCCACGGCAGGCATCAACGGCGGGCTTTACTATTCGGCCGCGAACGAAGGCGGAAGGCCCTACGGTCCTGTAGTCAGCCAGGGCGAGATCCAGAACATGAGCAACCTCGGCATGGCCGGCCTGGTCCTCATAGGCATGACTTACGACAATAAGCTCGATATCGTAGACATCGCCGGCTGCAGCGATTCCCAGATCCGCCAGATCATAGCCGATCACGGTATCAGAGATGCCGTCACTTTCCAGGACGAGGAAGTCGATTCCAACAATCACTTCGTAAAACTCATAATCAACGGCGAAAAGAGAGTGCTCAACGGCATGGGCTCCGGAGCCAACCCCAGGACCGCCATAGGACAGACGAAAGACGGCCGCATGCTGCTGCTCGTCACTACGGGCAGAGGTGCCAACGGCCAGCTCGGAGCCACGGCTTCGGACCTCATAGAGATAATGGCAAGCTACGGCGCGGTGAACGCCGCGAATCTGGACGGCGGCTCATCCACGAGCATGTACTACAACGGACAGTGGCTGCAGAACAGCGTCACGTTCTACTACGCGAACACATCCTGGCGTCTTCCCGATGCGGTGCTGGTAAGGTAGGTGCGATATGGCCGGAAAAACTAAACACACAAAGAAAAAGGTCAAGATACATTTCTTCAGGATCTTCATGATCCTGTGGGTATTAGCGCTCGTCGGATTCGGATTCTACGCAAACAATTACGTAAGAGCCACGCTCGAAGAATGGGAAGCCAACACGCCCTCGGAGATAGTTACAGGGGCTTTGGACAACATCACGGACGACCAGATAAAGTCTCTCTTCAACTTCACCGATAAGGTGGACGAGGGCGACCAGGTCGGAAACATCCGCAGGATCTTTACCGAAAAGCAGTATACCATCAAAAAGGAAAGCGGCAGCGATTCCTACGGCATCTTCAAGGGAGAACAGCAGCTTTGCACCGTGGTGCTCAACAAGGTCCGCAGTGTAAGCAAGATAGGAGTCATCAACTACGGCATCTATGAGCTTACGGGAATAGAGCCCTGCGGCGAAAAGGAACTGTACAGTCTGGAAGTTTACGCGCCTTCCTACTGTCAGATCTACATGAGCGGTCAGCTCATGACCCCGGATTCTTCTGTAAGCCCCACCATTTTCAGCGACGCCGGCAACTACGTCACCATTCCGTCGGACGACACCTACATATTCAGGTATCTTACCAAAGAACCGGAGCTTAAGATCATGCGCGGCGAAGAGGAAGTTCCCTACGAGATCGATGAGGAGAACAAGGTCGTTCTCCCCGGCATAGCCCAGCATTTCGATACGCTTGAAGCAGCCGGCTGCGACTTCGACATCATGGGTTTCGCGAAAATCTGGTCCAAATTTATGACGGATGATCTGACCGGATGGAACAATGGTTTTAACACTGTAGGCGCCTACCTGATCGAAGGATCCGAGGAGTATCTGTATGCATGGAACTGGGCTACCGATGTGGATATAACCTTCGTTTCGGGGCATACGCTCAACAATCCTCCCTTCACAGAAGAAACAGTCAGCAACGTCATCAAATACGGCGAAGACCTGATATGTGCAGACGTCCATCTTGTAAAGCACATGCATATAACCAGGACAAACGTCAACCACGACGACGTCATGGACAGCACCATTTGCCTCATAAGGTATAACGGCGGGTGGAAAGTCATAAACCAGCGCGGCATAACAAAGTAGGCTGCGGCAGGAACCTATCATGCTCAGAGAAGAAGTCGAAAAGATCATAGGGTACCGCTTCAAGGACGAAGGGCTCCTTCAGACGGCGCTCACGCACAGCTCCTACGCCAACGATTTCCTCGGAGATCCGGCCAAGGGCAACGAGCGCCTGGAGTTTTTAGGCGACGCTATACTCGACGCTGTCGTAGGCTACGAGCTCTACAGGCGCTTCCCGGATAAAAACGAGGGCTTTCTTACAAAGCTGAGAGCTGAGATAGTCTGCGAAAGCGCTCTTGGGAGCGCAGCGGTAAAAGCGGGCCTCAACCGCTTCCTGCGCCTTGGCAAGGGCGAAGAGCAGAAAGGCGGAAGGAACAGGCCGGCTCTCGTCGCGGACGCCGCGGAAGCAGTCATCGCAGCAGTCTTTCTCGACGGCGGAAACGACGCTGTCGTACGCGTAATAGACAGGCTTCTGGGAAGCACCATACAGGCGGCGGCCGAAGGCGGCCTCCCCTCGGACTACAAGACCGATCTTCAGGTATACTGCCAGAAGAACGGCAAGACCGACATCAGGTACGAGATCATAGACTCAAGCGGACCGGATCACGCAAAGGTATTCACAGCGGCGGTCAGCATAGACGGCGTCCGCATG
>CAMYWZ010000051.1 GCA_947302945.1 uncultured Bacillota bacterium | reverse complement strand
AGCCTATGCCGCCCGCGATTATGACTTTGTCTATGCAGGAAACGTCCATGTCCAGGGACTTGAGCATGGTCTGGATGGCGGAGAAAATGGCTCCCTTCGCGCGGATGAAGTTGTCCAGGTCCGATTCAGTGAGCGTGAGCTCCACGCCGGTGCCGCTTTCCTCCGCTGTCGCGACTATGTATTCGCCGTGGCCGATCTCGGCGTCGTAGCGTATGCGCGCCCCGTGCCCTATGAACTTGCCCTTGGCGTTGATCGCGCCGGTGCGGAAGAGTTCGCTGATGATGGAGATGAGGCCGCTGCCGCAAAGGCCTCTGGGCTTTACGGTGCTTTCGCCGCTGCGGCCGCCCATGCCGTCGGAGTTGCCGCCTATTATGGAGTAGCGCGGCTCGAAGGTGCCGTCTTCCATGGCGACGCTGTCGATGGCGCCCGTGGTGGCCCTCATGCCGCAGGAGATGTCGCCGCCCTCGAAGGCCGGCCCCGCACTGCAGGCGCAGGTGAGCATATAGTCCCTGTTGCCGTAGACAAGCTCGCCGTTGGTCCCAAGGTCTATGAAAAGGTTCTGCTCGTCGGAGTTCCACACCATGGCGTCCAGAGTGCCCGCGGTGATGTCTCCGCCGACGTAGCTGCCCACGTTGGGCGCGAATATGACTTTGGCGTCCTTCCTGCCCGGAAGGCCGCAGCTTTCGGCTGTATCGCCCTCCCTTTGGAGGAATTCCGGCACGTAGGGCTCCAGCCTTATGGACTGCCCGTCCGCGCCGAGGAACAGGTGCTCCATGGTGGTGTTGCCTGCGATCACGTAGCGGACTATGTCTTCAGGCTTTTTGCCGCTCTGCTTAAGCAGGCTGGCTATGATGGGGAGCAGTGTCTCCTCGCGGACCGCTTTTCTGAGCTTTTCGATGCCGCCCGGTCTGGACTGCTGTATTATGCGGTTGATGACGTCCGCGCCGTAGCGTATCTGGCCGTTGCCCATGCTGCCCTTGCCCAGGACTTTGCCGCTCGAAAGGTCCAGCATAGCCGCTGTGCAGGTGGTGGTGCCTATGTCTATGGCTATGCCCACGGCGCCTTCCGCAAGAGACGCTTCTGCTGTGCCGCGCTGCAGCCCGGCCGCAAAGATCTGCTCTATTGCGCTCTCGTAGCGCGCCAGCTCCTGCGGGCTGCTGATGTCCGCGGTCTTTATGTCGTCGCGGAAAGCCGCCGCGTCTGCCGGGACCCAGATGACCGCGTCGGATATCACCTTCGACTGGCACGCCAGCCTCCACTGGTCCTCGTAGTCCTCGTCCGGGAGGCTGTAGGTCTTTGCCATGTCGACGCTGCCGGCGATCACTCTGACCCTGCACTTTCCGCAGGTGCCGTTGCCCGAACACGGCGCGTCCACCGGGATGTTCTGTTCTTTTATGATATCAAGGAGGTTGGCGCCCGCTTCCGCGTTCACCTTCACGTCCCTGCCGTTTTCTATCTTGAATACTATCGTGTACATGTTCCCTCTGCTTTTTGCGGTCTAGTCCTCTGTGAAGCTGAATCTCTGGCGAAGCCCCGCGATATCCGCGTCAAAAACTATGGAGCCGTCCGAAAATTCGGTCTTCTCCAACCTGACTTCCTTACCTTTCAAAAGATCCTTCAGGTACTGCTCCGGATCGTCCGTCTCGACGGTCTGCACGAACACGTCGCGCATCTGGTTGCCCGAGCAGCGGTTGAAGATCTCCCTTATCATCTCGTATCTCATGATCTGCCCCTTAAGGAAAGAAAAGGGGCCCTGAAAACAGGACCCCTTTATTCTTTTGTCTTACATGATCGGATCCATAGTGAGCGCAGGATGTCCCTTGCTTTCGAGGAAAGCATAGAGGGCTTCCGGCTCTGTGGCTACGGTCTCGTCTCCTATCATATCGGTGAAGTTGTCGATGCCGAGGAGTTCCTTCGCGGTCTTGTTGAGCCTGACCGCGACGTCATCCTTAAGTTCCTTGGGCATCCAGACTATTCTGGCTATTCCGCCCTCGGCGCTTATGAACTTCTTCGAGGAGATGAACTGGCGTCCGTGACCCATGAAGCCCGGAGTCTGGACTCCGCCGCCGGTCATGGAGGCGAGCTCGCCGAAGGTCATGCCTGTCGGGGTCATGCCGGAGTATTCACGGTTGACTATGACTACGCCGTTGCTCATGGGCTCGATACCGCAGATGCACTCGAAGCAGCCGCAGCTTGTCATCGGGTCTTCGATCAGCGAGTAGAGCGTTACGTTCTCGATGGCGCCGTGGGTGGCCTCTGCCACTACGCGGTTGACCTCGGTGTACTTGCCCAGTCTCTCGTCGATGAGGCCTTCCTTCTTGATCGGGTGGGAAGGTCCGGTCGGGGACAGTTCGAACGTTGCCTTGGCGTCGAGCCAGGAAACAGCGCCGCAAAGACCGAGTCTTTCGGGTGTAACTACGCAGCAGTGCGCCGGCGAGAAGCTCTGGCAGAGTATGCAGGTGTAGAACTGGTCTACGCTCTCGTCAGTGAGATTGGACAGACGGTCGTCTCTCTTGCGGTAGCGGGGTATCGCGACGTTGTCGCGGAACTCTCCTGCCTTCTCGACGTCTGTGATGAACCTTACCTGGCACTTGTCGACTACCTGGCCGAACTCGTCCTTGATCATGGCATAGAGGACTTCTCCGAAATCCTTGAGCCTCAGGCCTGCGGCGAAGGTGTCCTTGCTGATGCGGATGCGGAACAGGTTCCTCTGGCCGGTATGCATAACGCCCTCGATGTAGTTGAACCATGCGTGGATCTTGCGCTCGATGACGGACTCGAAGTCGGGCTGCATCTTTTCGCCGTACACGTCTACGACTGTGCACAGGGGCATTCTGATGAGGTCTTCGGCATTTTCCGGAACGTCCGGGCCGTCGATGACTATCTTGTGATCCTCGACCTCGTCGTGACCCTTCATGGTAACGAGCTCGGCGGTGATGTTGTGGTCGGAGTCGAATTCGACGTAGGTGTCCTTCTTGCGGATGATCTCGCCTTCGAACGCGGCGGCAAAGCTTACGGGCAGCTTGACTGCCTTGGCCTTGACCTTGATGCTGCGGAGCTCGAGGGATCTGGCGACGGTCCTGGTGTGGTCGCATACGGATTCGAGAGCGCCGGGCACCTGGTTCTCGCCCAGGTCTATGTCCACGACTACGGGGAAGCCGAGAGCTATGGCGCCTGCGCCTGCGGAAACGACTACGCTGTCGATGTTGCCGAAGGTGTTGACGAACGCGGGGACTCTGTCCTTGGTGTACTTGAGCAGCGAAGCAAGATCGCCGGGCTTTACGTCGCCGAAGATCAGGGCTGCGCGGATGGCTACGGTAACGACGTGGATGACGCTCGTTACATCGTGACCGAGAGGAACGACACGGTATTCAAGGCCTGCGCGAACGCCTGCGCCGAGGACCTGCTCGATGATGTCGCCTACCAGGAAGGTGAGAAGACCCTTCTCCTGATACTCCTTGACGACAGCAGCAGCCTCTTCCGGCTTGTCGGTGGAACCGAGGACTACCGCTACGCCGGGGATGTCTCCGGTAACGAGAGGAACACCGAGGCTCCTGATGATGGGATCAGGCACGAAGCCTATTCCGCTCTCGTTCTCATAGGGCTTGGCTCCGTCCAGATACTTGAGTCCTTCAAGGATCTCTGCGCCTACCGCTGTGGCAAGGCCGGCGTTAAGAGCCGCTCCGAGGTCCTCCTGGTGGGTGACCAGGGACTTCATAACATCGACGCATGCGGGCAGTGTTCCCAGAGTCTTGACCTTTACTCCGGTAGCTGCGTAGATGGTCGGGAAGAAGTACGCGGTATCAGGGAATGCAATTTCCTTGTCCGGACCGTACTTGGCGATCGCGTCGTTAACGGCCCCTTCTGTAAGGCCGATAACAGCATCGCTTCCGCCGTAGATAAGATCAGTTAATACGCTCATGTTTTACCTCCAATTAGATCTCCAGGAACGAATCCGCGTAAAGCGCGTTGTTCTTGATAATATCAGCCGATTTTATGGTCTCGATAAGACGGCGGTCGCAGGGATTGACTATGGCGCTGGTAAGTCCGCAGTACATAGCCATTGCTACCGTGGTGCTGTCGAGTATGGGACGGATCTCCTTGGGCGTCATGTTGGAGACGTTGGAAAGTCCGCCTGTGGACTTGAAGCCCATGTCTGAAAGCTGCTTTATGAACTCCAGAACGTCCATCTGCTTGTCCTGCATGCCCTTGATGACCAGGAACAGAGGATCGAACCACATGTCCTCGGTGGGATCCATGCCCTGCTCCATGCCGCGCTCGAGCATCTCCTGGCAGTACATCATGCGCTCGTCGTTGTCGGACGGAACGCCTGCCTTGGAGCAGAGCGCGATGACTATCGCGTCGTTGGCTGCTGCAAGATCGATGTTCTCGATGCGGTCGCCCGCGTCTGCTGAATTGACTATGGGTTTGCCCTTGCTGCGGTTGTAGACCGAGATGCCTGCCTCTATGGCCTTGCGGTTAGCGGTATCCAGGCACAGCGGAACGTTGTCGAACTCGGACTGGATGGTCTGGACCGCCCACTTCATAAGCTCCACGCCGTTCTTTTCGGCCGGACCGATATTGACGTCCAGATACGTAGCTCCGGCGTCCAGCTGCTCTTTGGCGCGCTTGAGGATAGGTACCGGATCCATCTCTTCCATAGCTTTTCTGATGACCGGCGAAATGCAGTGGATGCGCTCACCGATGATCACGAATCTGCCCATACTTGACCTCCTATTTGTAATCTTTCATAAATTTAACCAGGCCGGTAGCGTCGTTAGGCGCGACTACTATGGTCCAGCCCGGAAGCTTCTCTTCCAGCTCTCCCTTAAGAACTGCCGCCTTGCCGGGGATGATGAGGGTACGGCTCTTGATCTTGGACTCGATGTCGTACTCCTTGATGAACTTGGAGATGCTGCCTGCGGAGAACTTGCCTGCCGCCCAGGCGGTGAGGACGGAATATCCGCCCGCGTCTGAGATCAGGAAGTTGCAGGGCACTCCGGAGCGTTCCAGCTCGCCGGATACCACGAAGTAAGTGAGGGCGAAGTCTACCGTGGTGGCGCAGACGCTGTTCTCGTCCGCTCCGTTGAGCGGGTAGATGCCCGGCTCGACCTTCATGGGTTTCTGGGGGTTGGTGAATATGTTCTGGCGCAGGCCGTACAGAGGCAGAGCCTGAGCGTAGGTCATGCTGTCCAGGATTATTATGGAACCGTACTTGATGACGAACATGGACGCGAGAGCGGTCTGCAGGGCGGTATCACCTTCTGCGACTTTAGCGACGTTGACTATCGAAGGATAGCCGAAGGTCCTGTCCCCGCCCTTAAGAGCGGCGCGGCGGACCTGGATGGCGTTCGCGTAGGCTTCCTTTATGGAGCCGCCGGTGACGTCGAGTATCAGTTCCTTGTAACCGAGGCCTTCGATGGCTTCCACGGTGTTGTGAAGGGCGTCGATGTCCGGCGCGGAAACGCCGAGGACCACTCCGGCCGCTTTGGCGATCTCCGTCATTTCCTTGTAGTTGTCCGGCGTTGCGCCGTTGAGTATGGGCTTTTCAGCCTTGCACAGATCGAGCGCTGCCTTGGCCGCGTCTGCGTCCTTGCAGTCCAGGATCAGGAGCCTGCCCTTGCCCATGGTCTTTTTGACAAGGTCCAGGTAGCTGTCCTTGTCAGAGAACTTGAGGTTGAGCGCGTCTACACGCATCCTTTCGCCTATGCGCTCGTAGTCGATCTTTTCGATCTCGGGGAGCTTGCTGTCGGCGCAGCCGCTGCAGACGTTGACGCCGAAGAGGTTGTGGGACACGAAGGTCTTGTCGTGGCGGAACAGAACGGTCTCGCCGCCGAGGCTGAATTCGCTTTCTCCGGCGCCGACCTTGACGGCCTTCATCGGAGGAGCGGTGGCTTCGCTGAGCTTGGCTATCGCTTCCGCGGACATGTGCGGGCACTTATCGATGGTGACGGAGCCCTGGGCGACCTTCATCGCGAAAGCCATGCATGTGGGGTTGCCGCATTCCTTGCAGTTGGTCTTCGGCGTGAGCTTGAAGATGTCTATGCCTTTTAGTGCCATTTTCTTCTCCCCCTTTCTACATCAGCGCCGCGACGAGGCGGGCTATGGTCTCTACACTCTTCGGGTGCCTTAAGATAACGGCATCAGCGCCTCCGGCTATGACGGACGCGGCGGTGGAGACTTCCATCGCTATGCCGCGCTCTTCGCGGGGACCCCACTCGGGGACGTCCTCTTCGGAGACTATCGCTTCCTTTACGGACCAGGCCTCGGAAGCTACCGGTGTGATTATAGGCATCTGGAGCATTGCGTCGTTCTGCTCGAGAGCGGCAGAGCGGACACGGTCCAGGGTGGATGCTACATACTCGTAGCCGTAGCCTGCAGCCGCGCTGCCTACGTTCATGACGTAGCTCTGCGGCTGGATTCCCATCTGGGAAATGAGCACGTTGAGCTGCTTGGCGAGGTTGATGTCCACGGCGCTCTCCGCGGAGATCTTCTGCTTGTAAGCCATTACGGCAGCTGCCGCAACGCGCTTGTAATCCTCCTCGCGGGCGGAGACGAACAGCACGTTCTTTCCTGCCAGGACCTCGGCCAGCTTTTCGAACAGCTGGGAGTCCTTTTCGATGTTCTTGCAGCCTTCGATGACCAGCGGGCAGTCGATCGCGCCGGCCACTTCCTTTGCAATTGCTGCGCATTCCTCAACGGACTTGTTCTCTCCGTTGGGATCCGCGCCTTCGAGGGAGAGGACGACGAAGTCCGCTCCCGGGATCTGGCTCGCTTTCTTCGCGATCGCGCCTATCCCTTCCGCACCGGAATAGTATTCCGCTATTCCGGGAACACTTGTATCCACGCCATGATCAAAGATCTCCACTCCAATGGCGACCTTGTTTTTGGCTTTGCCGTCGAACGTGTACAGAGGGAAGGTGTTTGCTCCCCCCAGTGTGACGGCTTTGTCCCCTGTGCCTATCACCACTTCGTTTATCGAAGCGCTGAAGACCTGGGGAGTCCTCTTAAAAGCCATACGATGTTCCTCCTAACTAATACTTTCTAATACTTTATGCAAAAAGTTTTTCAGCTATTTCATTGACCGCCTTGCGGGCCGCGCTGTCCCCCGGCAGCGTGGACGTGGGAGTTCCCGCGCAGTCGTATTCGTACACGGCCTGATCCTGTGGTACCACTCCGACAAGATCCAGTCCGTACTTTGCGATCTCTTCCTTTATGCCTTCATTGAGTTCGCCGTTCGGGGCGCGGTTTACTATGAGGGCGATGCGCTCCTGGCCGAGCTTCATCTCGCCGCAGAGCTCCTTGATCCTGCCGACCGCCTGGATGCCCCTTCTGGAGCAGTCCGATACAAGGATGATCAGGTCTACGGAGGGCAGGACGCCGCGGGAGATATGCTCCATGCCTGCCTCGTTGTCCACGAGCATGTACCTGTATTTGTCCTTAAGCTTGCGGAGCTGGGCGCTCAAGAGGTCGTTGACGAAGCAGTAGCAGCCCTTGCCCTGGGTCCTGCCCATGACAAGAAGGTCGAAGTCGTCGTCTTCGACCAGGGCTGAGTTGAATTTGTAGTCCAGGTATTCTTTTTTGGTCATGCTGGCGGGGATGGGCGTGTTGTCGTCCATGTCGGATTCCGCGATGATCTCGCGTATGTC
>CAMYWZ010000050.1 GCA_947302945.1 uncultured Bacillota bacterium | reverse complement strand
CTATTCGTACTCCACCGTGGCGGGCGGCTTGGGTGTGTAGTCGACGAGGACGCGGTTGATGCCGGGGACTTCGGTGGTGATGCGGTTTGCGAGGGTCTTGATGAGGTCCTCGGAGAGGTACTCGGGGGTGACCTCCACGACGTCCACGGTGTTGATGGCGCGGATGATGCAGGGCCAGTCGAAGGTGCGCTTGCCGTTCTTGATGCCTGTGGACTTGAAGTCCGGAACGACGGTGAAGTACTGCCAGACTTTGCCTTCAAGGCCGGCTTTTGCGAACTCCTCGCGGAGGATGGCGTCGGACTCGCGGACGGCTTCGAGGCGGTCGCGGGTGATGGCGCCTACGCAGCGGACTCCCAGGCCGGGACCGGGGAAGGGCTGGCGGTAGACCATGCTGTCGGGCAGGCCGAGGGCTTTGCCGACGACGCGGACTTCGTCCTTATAAAGAAGCTTGACGGGCTCAACGAGCTCGAAATCCTTCATGTCGTCCGGAAGGCCGCCGACGTTGTGGTGGGCCTTGATGCCGTCCTTGGATTCAAGGATGTCCGGGTAAATGGTGCCCTGGCCGAGGAACTTGATGCCCTTGAGTTTGCGGGCTTCTTCGGCGAAGACTTCGATGAAGATGCGGCCTATGATCTTGCGCTTCTGCTCGGGATCCGAAACGCCGGCGAGGGCGTCCAGGAAGCGGTCCACGGCGTCTACGTAGACGAGGTTGAGGTCGAACTGCTCGCCGAAGACTTTGCAGACCTGCTCGGGTTCGCCTTTGCGCAGGAGCCCGTGGTTTACGTGAACGCAGGTGAGGCGCCTTCCTATTGCTTTGGAAATGAGCGCCGCGCAGACGGAGGAATCCACTCCTCCGGAGAGCGCCAGCAGAACCTGGCCGTCTTTTCCTACCTGCTTGTTGATCTCGGCGAGCTGCTCGTCTATGAACGCTTTGGCGAGCTCGGGAGTGTTGATCCTTTTCATTGAATCCGGTCTTACGTCTGACATTTTCGTTCTCCTATACGATGCAGCTGACCGTCAGTTGCGCCAATCTGCTTACTTGTTCTTCAGTATTACGTCGTGAGCGCCGCCTTCTACGATGGAGGTTGCGGACACGAGAGTGAGCTTTGCCTGATCCTGCAGGTCCTTGATGTTCAGCACGCCCACGTTGCACATGGTGGAGCGCACCTTGGCAAGGCTCTGGCGGACACCGTCGGAAAGGGGGCCTGCGTAAGGAACGTAGGAATCCACGCCTTCCTCGAATGAAAGCTTGTTATCTCCGCCCAGGTCGTAGCGCTGCCAGTTGCGGGCGCGGTTGCTTCCTTCGCCCCAGTACTCCTTGACGTAGGTGCCGTTCACGAGGAGCTTGGCTGTGGGGGATTCGTCGAACCTGGAGAAGTAGCGGCCGAGCATGAGGAAATCTGCGCCCATGGCAAGGGCCAGTGTCATGTGGTAGTCGTAAACTATGCCGCCGTCCGAGCAGACCGGGATGTAGTAGCCGGTCTCCTTGAAGTACTCGTTGCGGGCCTTGGCGACTTCTATGACGGCCGTGGCCTGTCCGCGGCCTATGCCTTTGGTCTCACGCGTGATGCAGATGGAGCCTCCGCCTATGCCTATCTTGACGAAGTCCGCTCCGCAGTCGGCAAGGAACCTGAAGCCGTCGGCATCGACGACGTTGCCTGCACCTACCTTGACGCCGGGATAGTTCTTGTGGATCCAGTCCAGGGTGCGCTTCTGCCATTCGGTATAGCCTTCGGAGGAGTCTATGCAGAGTACGTCCACGCCTGCCTCGACGAGGGCGGGGACGCGCTTTTCGTAATCGCGGGTGTTGATGCCTGCGCCGACCATGTAGCGCTTCTTGTCGTCCAGAAGCTCCATGGGGTTGGACTTATGAGCGTCGTAGTCTTTTCTGAAGACGAAGTACAGGAGCCTGCCGTCCTCGGAGAGCACCGGCAGCTGGTTGAGCTTGTTGTCCCAGAGTATGTCGTTGGCTTCCGCGAGGGAGACGCCTTCTTTGGCGACGACGAGCTTTTCGACCGGGGTCATGAACTCGGAGACCGGGGTGTTGGGATCCATGCGGCTTACGCGGTAGTCCCTGCTGGTGACTATGCCGACGAGCTTGCCGTCCGCTGTGCCGTCTTCCGTGACGGCGACGGTGGAGTGGCCTGTCCTTCTCTTGAGCTCTACCACGTCCGCAAGGACGCTGTCCGGGCGGACGTTCGAGTCGGAAGGAACGAAGCCTGCCTTCGTGGCCTTGACGCGGGCGACCATAGCGGCTTCATCCTCAACGGTCTGAGATCCGTAGATGAACGAGATTCCGCCTTCCTGAGCCAGTGCCACGGCGAGCTTTTCGCCTGAAACTGACTGCATTATGGCTGAGGTGAGGGGGATGTTGAGCCTGAGGCTCGGTTCTTCACCCTTTTTGAATTTGACGAGCGGCGTGGAGAGGTCCACGTTCGCGGGGATACAGTCCGGGCCTGTGTAGCCGGGGACCAGCAGATACTCGCTGAATGTCCTTGACGGTTCGTTGAAATACTGTGCCATTGCTCCTCCGATCTGTTTCGATTAATATGCTGAACTATCTAATAACTATAGTGAACAAACTGCTTTCCGGGCCGGCGGCCTAGGTGAATATCCCCAGGTATGCCTCCAGGGTGAGGCCCTTCTCCATGATCTCCGTGGCGGCCTTGATCCCTACGTAGCGCAGATGGTAGGGCTCGTAGACGAAGCCTGTTACCGAGCCGGGGGTCTTGCCGTCCGGGGTGCCGTCCGTGTAGCGCAGGATGAAGCCGTACTGCCAGCAATGCGCCTGCACCCACTTGCCTTCTGCGGTATTTAGGAAGTCCAGGGACAGCTCGTACGAGGTGGATGCCCCGGCCACGTTGAGCGCCAGGCCGGTCTGGTGTTCCGAAAGGCCCGGCTCGCAGCTTACGGTGTCCGCGTAGTCTTTGCCGTAATTCTTTACGTACAGGTCGTAGATGCGGGTCTTGTGGAACTCGTAGGACTGGTATCCGACGCGCATCCTGATCTTTATGCCCTGAGTCTCCGCGACGGCGGCCATGTCGTCGAAGGCGGCGGCTGCGGCATTGCGGAGCCTGTCCGTCTGGCCTTTTACCACCGCGCTTGAGACTGTATTTTTTACTTCGCGAAGGTCGTTGGGCGAGTATGAGTCGGCGAGGGGGTGGGTGCGGTTGATCAGGATGAGGTAGTTGTCGTCCGGGATCTTGATCTCCCTGGCCCTGCCGGTGCTGGGATCTATGGTGTAATCCTGCATGGCAGCCGCGATCTCCTGCGGAGAGAGGTCCGAAGTGTCGAATTCGCTGAGATTGCCGGGATCGTTGATGGTGCCGGTGCCGCCTATGTTCTTGCCGGTAGTCTGCGCGCCGCCCTGTTTATCTGTATCGTCTCTGCTGCTGCCCGAGGTGTTGTCCGGGACCGTATCTCCTTGACCCGTATTTGCTGCAGTGTTGTCTGCGGCCGAGCCGCTTTGCCCTGTATTGTCAGTGGTGCTGCCTGCCAGATTTGTGTTTTCTACTGTGTTGTTTTCAGTAACGTTTCCGGGGCCGGAATTTTCCGCCGTGTTGGTTTCGGGGGGTTCCGGCGGGGTGAATCTGTCGTTGCCCATGACCACGCCTACTCCTGCGGAAAACAGGAGCGCGACAACAACTATCATCGCCAATCCCACAAAAAACGGTTTTTCTATGACAAGCTTCTGCCCGTCCATTTTCCCCTCCGATTTGCCCCTTCTTTAATTAATCTATTATACTACAAAAGCGGCCCTTCTGTCAGCATAAGATTTGAGAAAAGACCGCTTTTTGTGTATTGAAAATGTCACGGATGGCCCGCTCAGGCCCCGCGGCTCTCCTTCCACTTTTCGACCGCGTCGACCACGAGTTCCAGGCTGTAGGGCTTCGCGAAGCCTGTGGTGCTGAAGGACAGGTCGTAGTATCTGGCCTGGCCCCAGTTCTCGCCGGTGAAGTCGTGGTGGTACTTGGCGCGGCTGTGATCCGTGGCGCTGATGGCCTGCTGTGCAGCCTCCGCGCCTATTTTGTGGCGCTCTTCGGAGCGCCTGACACGAGCGGACGGCGCGGCATGGATGAAGAGCTTGAAGCAGTTCGGGTCATCGCGGAGGATGTAGTTGCCGCAGTGCCCGAAGATGATGGCGCACTTCTCGGTAGCCGCTATCTTGCGCACCACCTCGACCTGGGCGGCGTAGAGCTCGTCCAGCTGGTCGAGCGACTGATGGATGGTATAGGCGTAGGTTGCGTAGTCGTAGACTGCGCTGTGGCGCATGAGCTTCTCGTGCTCCTTCACGAAGCGCTCGGGAAGGCCGGATTCCTCGATCTCCATGGAAACTATCTCGTCGTTGGAATACACCTTCGCGCCGAGCTTTTCGGCAAGATCCCTGGCAAGGATGTCGCCGCCGGAACCGAACTCCCAGTCCACGGTGATTATGAGCTTGCTGACGTCCAGGGCTGCTGCCTGAGCGCCTGCCATTGCAGCCTCGCGCCTGGTCTGAGTTCCGCAGAACTCCATGATGGGCTTTTGGATAAGCGACATGACCGGCTTCATCACCGGGCCGACAAGTATCGCGCTGATGACCGTACCTTCTCTGACGCCCACAAGTCCGCGCAGGAAGACCAGCGAGACTATGGCAGCAATTATGACTATCGTAACGTCGAAGATGAGCTTGCATTTCGGGACCGGCCACCCCGTCTTCTTCGACATCGCAGCCGTGACGCCTTCAGCCGGGGCCGAGATGAGCTGCGCCGAAACGTATATGACGACGCCCAGCGCGATCAGCGGTATGCTTATCGCCAGATACAGGAGCCTCATTGCGTAGTTCGCCGGGTCCGGTATGACCGCCAGCATGTACTGCGCCGCCGTGATAAAGTAACCGAACAGCAGCGACACCGCCACCTCGAGCAGCATATAGGGCTTGAATTCCCTGCGCAATAGCAGCAGCTGCACCAGCACGAATACGCAATAGACGATAGTCGTGAGCGTACCAAGCGAAAGCGAGGTTATTCCTTTGCTTGCCAGTATGCTGTAAATGACGTTCGGGATGCTCGTCGTGGGGCTTGCCCCAAGCGATGAGCGTGACGCGAACACCACCGATGTTGCCAGTACGAACTGCCCCACGCAGAACACCAGTATGCGCTTTGCGATGTTGAGCGGCGATAGATCTTTGATCTTGTTTTTCATGGACATGTTCTCCTGAAGCTATACTATTCTGCCCTTCCGGCAGTTTTCCGCGTATGTTTATTCGGTCCTGAGGGCCCTGACTGGGTCTTTTCTTGCCGCCGCCCGCGACGGGATGAGGCCGCCGATGAGCGTCAGCAGGACGCTGATGATGATCAGTGCTATGCCTCCGATCGGGGGCAGTATGGCGCTGACGTCTGTATTGCCGGCAAGGTTGTGTATCAGCGCGTTGCCCGGGATGAGCAGCAGCAGCGACACCCCCACGCCTATCAGCCCGGAAAGCAGGCCGATGATGAAGGTCTCCGCGTTGAACACCTGCGAGACGTTGCGCTTCGAGGCTCCGATAGCGCGCAGTATGCCTATCTCCTTGGTGCGCTCCAGCACCGAAATGTAGGTTATGATGCCTATCATTATGGACGATACCACGAGCGAGATCGCCACGAACGCTATCAGAACGTAGCTTATCGTGTCCACTATAGTGGTCACAGAGGACATTAAAGTGGCCACATAGTCCGTGTAGGTTATGACTTTATCGTCTTCGCCGGAGGCTTTGACCATGTCGTTGTATTCGTCTATCATCCCCACGAGCTCGTTCTTGCTGGCGAAGTCCCTTGGGTATATGTAGATGGAGCTGGGCTTGCCTTTGTCCGCGTAGTTGAGCTTGGAAAGGTTGTTTTCGTAGCTGGTACGGTTTGTGGACATCATGGACATCATGATCTCCGAGAGCTGCTTCGCGTCCAGGTTTATGGTGATGGCGCCGGTAAAGGCGTCCACGTCTATGCTGAAGGCGTTCCTGATGTTCCTGGCAAGCTGGGACATGGCCCTGCTGAGCTTGGACTGCAGCTGCCCCGATAGCTGGTCTATTACCTGCGCAAGTATCCTTCCCACCTGTTCCTGAATGACCGGCCGCAGCTGATCCGAAACGTTCGTGAAGGCCGCATTTAACTGCGCCTTAACTTCTTCTATATCGAAGAACTCCTCAAAACCGGCCCTTATGATAGCCCGGCCTTCTTCCGAGGTGAGGTACTGCGCAAAGCCTCTTGCGTAGGCGGCGGCGTCCTCCGGAGGATCCTCCTGGACCTTCGCCTCGTAGCCGTCCAAAGCGCTCTGGATCATCTCATCAAAGGCTTCCTGCGAGAACTCTATGTCCACGTCCTTGAACGCCTCAGCCAAATCCACGTTCGCAAGGCCCGAAAGGTCCAGGCCGGAGAAATCTATGCTGACGTTCGAAAGGTCAAGGCTGGAAAGCCCGGAAAGGTCAATGTTCAAGGCGCCTTCGTCGAACGAGAAGGCGTTCATGAGCTTGTCGGTGTCGACCGAAAAGATGCTGGAAAGGTCGAAGCCGGGCTGCTCTTCCTCCTGCTCCCCGAAGGGCTTGCCGGTAAAGACGTCGGTGTCCGGGTCCGCGAGCTGGGCTTTGACCGCGGCGCTGCTTTCCGCCATATCCATGGTATGCTCCAGCAGGCTGTAGTGATAGCCCAGGCCGTAGCCGAGCATGGTTGCGCTTGCGTCCTCCATGGGGCTGACCACGCCGACTATCGTCATCTTCTCGCCGTTTTCGACGAGGCTGCGCATGTAAGCCTGATTCTCGGTCTTGTCCACGTAGACTTTGTAGGTCTCATCGTACTCGTAAAGATCCGCGGCGTTGATTATCGAGAACTCGTAGCCGAGAAAATCCGTGTAGCTGTAGGTGCCCAGGGCGGTCTCGAGCGAGACGTCCTCGCCGTTGTTGTAGCGCTGTATCATGGTGTCAAGCTCCGCGGCGTCCTTGACGCCTATGGCGTAGAGCACAACGTCCTGTATGGTGTGCGTGCCGGAGAGCACCAGCACGCATTCCTGATAGTTTTCCGGCCAGCGGCCCGCGTCGATCTGGTACTGCTCCTGGTAAAGATCGGGGTTTTGCGGCAGCGAGAAGAACACGTTGCTGTCCATCATCGCAAAGGACGAGAAGCTGCCGTAGGACACGCCCAGATTGTTTAGCGTCTGGTCCGGGTGGACCTGGCGGTAGCCGGTCTCGCCGTCGAGCCTGTAGATCAGCGGCGTTACGGAATACTTGTACTCCAGGGACGTCGAAAGGCCGTCGATGCGCTCCCTGTTGGCGTCCAGGTAGAGCTTCAGGGACCGGAGGTCGTTCGAGGAGACTCCCGCGAACATGGTGTTTATGGTGTGGCGCTCCACGACGTCCGCGTTCTGCCTCTGCTCCTTGTCCTCTTCGGATTCCGAGGACCGGGCGTCCGCCATCTGCGAAAAGACCGAGCTGTAGTCCAGCCCCGAGGAGCTTATGGTTATGGGATACTCCGAAAGGGTATCCTCTTCTATCTTCTTGATGTAAGTGTTGGCGCCGTTCGAAAGCGACAGGATCAGTGCTATGCCTATGATGCCTATGGAGCCGGCAAAGGACGTGAGTATGGTGCGGCCGCGCTTGGTCCACAGGTTGTTGAAGGACAGGGCAAGAGCTGTAAAGAAGGACATCG
>CAMYWZ010000049.1 GCA_947302945.1 uncultured Bacillota bacterium | reverse complement strand
CTGCGCCTGGGAAGGCTCAGCCTTTGCTTCGCTCTCCTGCGCGGCAGGCGCCTCTTCTACGGCGCCTTCCTGCGCCATCGCGGCCCTCTGGGCCTCCGCCTCTTCGTGCATGCGGGTGAGGATGTCGATGATCTCTTTCTTCTTAAGCTGGGCGGCATTGGGGATCTTAAGAGCCCTCGCTATCTCGCGAAGCTCAGCCACCTTTTTTTCTTTGATGATGTCGAGTTCCATTATCAGGTCTCCGGTGAAAAATTGATGATATGAATCAGACGATACAGACCATGCAAAGCAAAAGCAGGTCCATTGAATGCGGCAGGGTGATGTTTCGAATTGCGGTCCGGAATCTGGACCGCGGATCAGAAAGTATCTCTGACGGATACCATCAGTAAATATACCACAGCTCCGCATACGGAATCAAGTGAAAAATGAAAAAAATTGGTAATTGCAGCCGCCCGGATTTGCTTTTTTTCGCCCCTTATTATATAATTTTTCGAATAATATGGAAAACAACGCTGATGAAAAACTGGTGACAAGGCAGAGCACTATCAGCCCTTCTTCGCTGATGGTGGATTTTCCTGTTGAGAGATTCAGGGACGGGTATGAGGCGGAGGCGGCGCAGCCGGAGGCCCCGAAGGGGCCGCAGGCAGAAGCGGCGGCGAAGCCGGAAGCTGCGCAGGCGGCAGCTGAAGCGGCGGCGAAGCCGGAGGCTGCTGCGGACGAGGCCCCGGCGAAGCCGGAGGCCGAAGCGCAGCAAGCTGCGCCGCAGCCGGAGCTTGCGCAGCAGCCGCAGCCGGCGCCTTCGGCGCCCTGGTACTGCGTCCTCCCCATCCTCCTCTTCGGCGCCACAGCCGCCCTCATCCCGGACAGCAGCGCGGACCTGCGCTCAAGCCTCGGCATACTCCTCGCGTTCCTGTCCGCCTGCACCCTGGCCGTGGGCGCGCTGTCAAAGCGCGTCAGGTTCCGCAGAGGCATCTTCAACATAGCATTCATCTGCTGCGCCGCAGCGCTCGTCATCTCATACCTTCTGAGCCCTTACAGACAGACCGCCCTCTTCGGCGCCGAAGACAGCAAAGAAGGAACAGTTTACCTGCTGTCCTGCGTCTTCATCATGTTCTGCGCCGTAAACGTCATGGGAAGCAAAGCTGCCCTGAAAGCATCCGTATGGACTGCCGCAGCGGTCTTCGCCGCGAGGGGCGTCTTCTCAGCCCTCGGCTACTTCGGCCGCGAGATCGGCCGCAGCGACATCATCCTGTTTTCGGGCGGCGCCTGCCTCGTATTCACGCTGTTTGCCGGCCAGCTGGCCCTCGGAAGGTTCACAGCTTCGGTAAAGTCCTTCGTGCTCTGGATAGTGCTCGCGATCTTCACCGCGGCAGCCGCAAGGACCGACCTCATCAGCTTCGCCGCCTCGGCCTGCGCAGTCATCATCATCCTTGCAGCCCTTCATTTCAGGACCTTCAGGAGCTTCGCCACCCCCGCCCTGCTCTTCATCCTTGCCGCCGCCTTCGTCCTCATCCCCACCTGGAAGCTGTGGACGCCTGAGATAAAAGCCCAGAAAATGGACGGCGTCTCCCGCGTCCCCATCGAAAACATCTTCATCGACGGCAGCCAGGTCTATATGGTGTTCGAGGACTCCGTCCTGTCCGCACAAATACAGGCAGATGATGACGGACGCATCACGAAAGCGGAGTTTACAAGCGGTACCGGCAGGCCTCTTATCCTCTCCGAGGACAAAAATGAGCCAAAAATGTTCATAATCGACGAAGAACCCTACCATTCCTTCGTCAGATTGTGTATAATAAGGGATAACGATGCAGACCTGCTGAGAATAGAGACCTCAGGCTTTGCCTGGAACTTCCTGTCCGACGGCAGCCGCCTGTATTGCATAAACAGCCTCGGCGAGGCTGATACACCGGGCACTTACAAACCCCGGGAACCGGCCGCAGGATGCCGCTACATAAGGGAGCGGCAGGCTGCCCGCCTCTGCGTGCAGGATCTCTCCGAAAAGTACGCGCAGTACGGCTGCGGAGCGGACTGCTTCGGCATCGTCTGTCCGCCGGACCGCGTCTACCGCTACAACTGCGGACTGGACGCCTCGGTAAAGACAGAGGACCCGAAGAGCCTCTATCTGCTCGCAGGGATACAGACCGGACGCGTAACGCTCTGCGCGTTTGCCGCACTGTTCATCATCTACGCAGTCCTCTACGTAAAGGGTCTGCGCGGGGAAAGGCAGTTCGCGGACTGCAGGCCGCATCGCGCCGCTATCCTTGCAGCAATACTGTGCCTTGCGCTCTCAGGTATCACCAACTCGCCGAAAGCCGGAACGCTGCCGCTTTTCTTCGTACTTCTCGGTACAGGCATCGCGGCGGAACACAAAAGATGAAAAGGAGGTACCGCAATGGTATTTGAAAAGATCCGCGATATAATCGCAGAACAGCTGGATGTGGAACCCGAAGCCATCACCATGGAAACAGACCTTATGAAGGATCTTGAAGCAGACTCCCTCGACGCCGTGGAGATCATCATGGCCATCGAGTCCGAGTGGGATCTTGAAGTTCCCGACGAACAGGCCGAAGACTTCAAGGTCGTTGCCAACATCGTAAGCTTCGTGGAAGACAACATCAAGTAAACGATAACTGAATAGCGAAAAGACGGCTGCTCCCTTATGGAAGCGGCCGTCTTGTTTTGTTTCCTGTGTCTATTCTTCCAGTTTTCCGAGCTGGGTCTCGATGTTAAGGCCGGGAAAGACGTCCAGCCTGCCGCTGGCGTAATGCCCTTCCCTTGCCTTGCGGAAGGCTGCCGCGGCGACCATTGCTCCGTTGTCCGTGCACAGTATGGGTGAAGGTATCCAGAGCTTTTTGCCGCGCTCCGAAAGAGCCTCCGCCATGGCTGCCCGAAGGGCGCTGTTGCACGCCACTCCTCCGCAGACCGCAAGCCCTTCGTAGCCGGTCCTGTCCAGCGCGGTCATGGACTTGCTGACAATGACCTCTATGACAGCCTGCTGGAAAGACGCGGCGATATCCGCCGGCTTTACCGTCTCGCCCCTCTGCTCCGCCGAATGCAGGTAGTTTATGACCCCGGTCTTGGTGCCGCTGAACGAAAAGTCCAGCGAGTCCTTCTCAAGGTACACTCTCTTGAACTCCACGGCGTGAGGGTTGCCCTCTTTCGCGAGCCTGTCCACCTTGGGACCGCCCGGATAGCCCAGACCTATCACTCTTGCAACCTTGTCGTAGGCCTCGCCCACGGCATCGTCCCTGGTGGCGCCGAGCACTTTAAACTCGTTGTATCCCAAAACCTCGATAAGATGCGTGTGCCCTCCGCTGACCACGAGCGCCAGGAAAGGCGGCTCAAGCTCCGGATGCTCTATGGTGTTCGCAAGGATGTGCGACTGGATATGGTGCACCCCCACCAGCGGGATGCCTGCCGCGAAAGCCACCGCTTTGGCAAAGGCTGTGCCCATGAGCAGCGCTCCGGCAAGGCCCGGCCCGGCCGTAACGCCTATCTCGTCTATCTCCGAAAGGCTGACGCCTGCCTCCTTCAGGGCGTTGTCGAACACGAACGGTATGTTGTTGAGGTGGTGCCTTGAAGCGATCTCCGGCACTACCCCGCCGTACTCCTTGTGTATCTCTATCTGCGAGGAGATGACATTGGAAAGTATCTCCCTGCCGTCCGCAAGCACCGCGATCGCGGTCTCGTCGCAGGAAGACTCTATGCCCATCGTGATGTGCTTTCCGTCCTTCATGCCATCGTCCTTCCTTCGGGGTCTTCGCCGAGGCGCGCCATGTTGTAGGCGTCCTCGCCGTCCTGATAGTAGTTCTTCCTGACCCCTGTTATCTCAAAGAAAAACCTCTTGTAAAGCTCTATGGCCGCAGTGTTGGAGACCCGCACTTCGAGCTCTATGTCCTGTATTTCGTGAAGGCTGCAGCTCCCGCACAGCACCCTTAAAAGCCCGGCAGCTATGCCTTTTCTGCGAAACTGCGGAAGCACAGCTATGCTCCCGATCTGGCACTCGTAAGGCGGTATGAGCCACGCCACAAGGTAGCCGGCGATCTGCCCCTTAGGGCCTTTTTCATCCGCGGATCTTACCGCTTTTCTTGCCACGACGAAGAGCGCGCTGCTGTTGTGCATCTCTTCAGCGAGCATGGAGCGGGTCCAGGGCTCCTTCGGGAAACAGACCGTTTCGAGCGAAGCGATCTCGTCGAGATCGTCTTCCGCGGCGTTCTCTATGACGAAGCCTGACGGCAGGTAAACGCAAACGTTGTCCGTCATGACCTGCCCTTCTTCCTGTCGGGTTCAGCCGCCCTGAGGTAGTTCGGCCGGGCGCTGAAACAGTCCTTGAGCATTCCTTCCTCAAACAGTTTTGCGGCAAGCCTTGCGACGCTGTCCGCTTTCTGCAGATAGTCATCGTCCGACGCGAATTCAAGCTCTATTGCAGGGCCTTCTCCGCAGCAGGGAGCCTCCAGAGCCTGCCTGATCTGCTCCTCGAAGCGCCTGCTGCCGTCTCCGAGGAAAAACAGCGTGTCCCCGTCCCAGGCGGCATCCTGAAGAAGCTGCAGATACTCGTCCAGGGCGTAAGCGCCTTCCGGCACTATGGTCCTGACTTCCGGCACTTTTACGGTCGGCGGAACGCAGCAGCTGTCCTCAAGACCATACGTCCTCCTGAACGCGGCGGCGTAGACCTGGCTCCTCCTCGCATCGAATACCGGGCATATGAGTGTGCTTTGAGTGTAAGGCATATCCGCCCATGCGAAGCTCTCCAGCGTGGGCACCTCGATGATGGGCTTGTTCCAGACCTGCGCCAGCCCTTTTGCCGTAGCCATGCCTATCCGTATCCCCGTGAACGAACCGGGGCCGCAGGAGACCGCCACAGCATCCAGCTGCGAAGGATCGACTTCCTCCTCTTCAAGCAGGGCTTTTATCATGGGGACGCATTCCTGAAGATGCGAAAAATCGCTGCTGTTTTTGACGCAGCTTACCATCCCGTCGTCGTAAAGCGCCGCCGAAGCCAGCGGGCCTGTTGTTTCTATCGCAAGGATCAGCATTTTACCGTGCACACCCTTTCATCTTCTGCTTCGCCGTACTCGAGCCTGATCCAGACCGTGCCTTCCGGCATGACGTCCTCTATCAGGTCCGCCCACTCCACAAGGCACACCCCGCCGGCGTGAAGGTACTCGTCGAAGCCTATCTCGAAGAGCTCGTCCGGGTCCGACACCCTGTAGACGTCGAAGTGGAACAGCGGAAGCCTGCCGCTGCGGTATTCCTGCACTATGGTGAAGGTGGGGCTGGCCATCCTCTCCGTAACACAAAGACCCCTTGCGATAGCCTGCGCAAGGGTGGTCTTTCCCGCGCCCAGAGGGCCTGTGAGGGCTATCACCGCGCCGGGCTCAAGGCCTTTTGCGATGCGTTTCCCCAGGGAAAGCGTGTCTTTTGTGTTTTTCAGCAGATAAGTCTTCTCTTCCAAATCACTTCGAAAGCGCCTGATCTTTCGGCGTCGTATCCGAGTATATCCTGCAGGTGGATGTTGCCATGACTTTGATGTCTCCGTCAACGATTACGAAAGCCCTGAGCATGCAGGTCCTTTTGCCTGCGCTCATGACCTCCGCCCTGATGACGAGTTCGTCTCCGGGGCGCATGGGCCTGAGGTAGGTCGTGTGAAGGTCCATGGTGGGAGCGGAATTTCCCGTGCCGGTCTCGTAAGCCGCAAGGCCCATTGCCGTATCCAGGAACAGGCCCAGGACTCCGCCGTGAACGGTTCCGTAGCGGTTCGAATCGAATCCGGAAGCCTTGTGAGTAAACTCGATCCAGCCTTCCTCAAACCCGCAGTCCCTGTATTCCATGGGGAAATCCGTATAGAAATTGCCCTGCGAGTTTATGTACTCCAGATAGCCTTTCATATGAGCGGCAAGCTCTGCCGCGTTTTTTGACAGTCTGAACGGACTCATATATACCTCATCCGGCCCTATAGGGCCACCTTCCCCTGAAGGGGAAGGCTGATATGACTTTAGATCACTCCTGCGAGCACCAGCGCCAGCAGCACGAAAGTGACGAGCAGCACGGCGCTCACTATCATAAGGCCCCACTTGATGCTCTTTGCGGACGCGGGCTTGCCTTCGACCAGCCTGGCCTTGCGCAGGGCCGTTACCACCGGCTTGTAGAGTATCATGGCGAGCGTGGCGTTGATGCCGCCTTTTACCAGGTTGAAAGGCAGGAACACAGGCACCAGCATACCAACTACCACGGACCTGGGCACCTTCATATAAAGCGGGGTTATGAGCCAGTTCCAAAGGAGCATGATGGCCGTCATGCACAGAACGCCTGCGACAAGGCCGATTATGGCGCCCTTGAGCTTCCTGTCCTTGTGATAGATCCCGGATGCGATGCAGGCGAACGACGCGCTGGCCAGCACGTTCATAACGAAACCGATGACCCCGGTGCTGCTTATCGTGATCATCTCCACGAAGGACACGACCACTGTTACCGCAAATGCCGCAAGCGGCCCGCTGATAAAGCCTGCGATGACTATGACCACGTCCTTAAGGTCGAAGGACAGGAAGCCCGAGACCATAGGAAATACGTTCGATACCAGCTTTGCCGCGAACGCGATGGCGCTGAGCATTCCCAGCGTTGCAATCGTCTTTGAGCTGACTCTGCGGCCTGCTGCCGCGCTGTTTGTGTTGTTTGACATTTTAGATCCCTCCGTTTTTACGCGGGATCTGCCAGAGGCCTTAAAAAAAACTCCCGATACCAAAAGTTCGGGGCGTCCAAAAAAATGGAACTGGTTTCTTTCATCCGGACTGTACCGTTGGTGCCGGGATCTTACCGGCTCTGCCTTGCGGCTCGCGGACTCGTGGCTTTATGCCCTTTACCGCCAGTGGGGAATTGCGCCCCGCCCTGAAACAGATCTCTATACTGTGATTGATGAATAGAGTATAGCACAGCCCGGCCCGCCAGACAAGGGCTATATCTTTTTATTACACCCCGGCAATGCTTTATTTACTCCTTGCTTTTTTCCGCCGCTTTGGTATAATAGCCAAGTACGGCACGCCCCACCAATCCGGGCGCTGCCGCATCACGCAGGAGTAGCGAAGCGGCCGTAACGCGGTAGTCTCGAAAACTATTTATCCAGCAATGGGTACGTGGGTTCGAATCCCACCTCCTGCGCCAAATCAAAAAGATGCCGCTTGGCATCTTTTTGATTTGAAGTAGAATAAAAGGGATTCGGACCCACGCGTGGTTCACGCGACTGCGAGCCCCTAAGGCGAAGCATAAGCGATCCCACCTCCTGCGCCAAAGGAAAAGGATGCTACATCAATATCCCTCATTTTCCACTTTCCAGCTGCTGCCATCATAGCGCAGCTCTATGCTGCGATCAGGTTCAACGGGATCGCCGCCTTTTGTGAGTTTGAAAACCAGAATGACGTGTTCTTTTTCGGAAAGCTTGACTGTTGCATTTGAATCAGCCAACTTGAATACTGTATTTTTATAGTACTCCTTCGCTACCTGCTCCGGGCCATCAGACGTTCCCCAACCGACAGGTGTATTATCAGCGATATCATTTATCTCAAACTCACAGATACAATATCCGATCTTGTTCTTGTCGGTTCCATAACGGTCTCCGTAATAATAATCCTTTACTATCCGGTACTGACCATTCTCCAGCTCGCCGTATCTTAATTTC
>CAMYWZ010000048.1 GCA_947302945.1 uncultured Bacillota bacterium | reverse complement strand
GTGGTGCGGCACCGGGGAGAACCGTCCCTAAAGGTGCGATTGCCAGGGGGGCGGGGAGCGTATATAATAAATCATTACACTGGGCCGTAGGGCTTGTTTTGTCACGGCTCGGGAAAAAGACAGAGGTGCAAGGGTTTCATGGCGGATCCCATGATACAGCTTAAGGACATACGCTTCGCCTACGAACAGAGCGAAGAGGAAAAGACGCAGCCGCTTCAGTACGCGCTCGACGGCGTTTCTTTTGACGTCGCAAGAGGCAGCTTCGTGGCCATAGTAGGCAGCAACGGCTCCGGCAAGTCCACGATAGCAAAGCAAATGAACGCCCTGCTGCTGCCCACGTCCGGTACAGTGCTCGTGGACGGCATGGACACGGCAGTCGTGTCGCAGACCGCACCCTGGGAGATACGCAAAAAGGTCGGCATGGTCTTCCAGAACCCCGACAACCAGCTCGTATCATCCATAGTCGAGGACGACGTGGCCTTCGGCCCCGAAAACATAGGCATAGACCCGGCCGAGATACGCACCAGGGTCCACCAGGCCCTGACCCTCGTCGGCATGTACGAGCACCGCAAGAAAGGTCCGCACCTCCTTTCCGGCGGCCAGAAGCAGCGCATAGCCATAGCCGGCGTCATAGCCATGGACCCGGAATGCGTGGTCTTCGACGAACCCACAGCCATGCTGGATCCCAAAGGCCGCAGAGAGATCATGGGCATCATCAGGATGCTCCACGGCCAGGGCCGCACCATAGTTCTCATAACTCACTTCATGGAAGAAGCGGCCGAAGCCGACCGCATCATCATAATGGAACACGGCAAATTGCACGCCGACGGCACTCCCGCCGAGATCTTCAGCAAGGAAGACCTCGGAGTCCTGGGCTACCCGTTCGCGGTCAGGATGGCAAGGCGCCTTCGCAAAGCAGGCATAGACGTTCCTGCCGATATAGTTACAGACGAGCAGCTCGCGGAGTATTTATGCAGATCAAAGTAGAGAATCTAACAAAAGTATTCAATCCGGGGCTGCCTTACGAGACCAAAGCCGTAGACAAAGTCACGTTCACGGTCGAGTCCGGCGAGTTCCTCGCGATAATAGGGCACACCGGTTCCGGCAAGACCACGCTGGTGCAGCACATCGCAGGGCTTCTTGAGCCTTCCGAAGGCCGCATAGTCTCAGTCGCGGACGATGGCACGGAAACTGTCATCAGCCAGAAGGGCAAGGAATCCACGCTCGTGCGCCGCAAGGTCGGAATAGTGTTCCAGTACCCCGAGTACCAGCTCTTCGAGGAGACCGTCATCAAAGACGTGTGCTTCGGCCCCAAGAACCAGGGCCTTTCCGAGGAGGAGCAGATCGAGAGGGCGAAGGAAGCCTTAAAGCTCGTGAACATAGATCCGGACGTTAAGGGCGAAGTCTCCCCGTTCGAGCTCTCCGGCGGCCAGAAGAGAAGGGTCGCCATAGCAGGAGTCCTGGCGATGCGCCCCGAGATCCTCATACTCGACGAGCCCACGGCCGGCCTGGACCCGAAGGGCCACGACGACATCCTCGAGATGATACGCCGCATAAGGCGCGAGGTGAACATGACCATCATCCTTGTCTCGCACAACATGGATGACGTCGCGGAATACGCGGACAGAGTCCTGGTCATGAACCGCGGAGCCCTGATGTTCCTCGGCACCCCCAAAGAAGTCTACTGCGAGCACGAGACCGAGCTTCGCGAGATAGGCCTCGACATCCCGTCCTGCCCCTCCTTCCTGTGGATGCTCAAGGAACGCGGCCTGAACGTGGACGACAACAAGCTCCATTTTGAAGAAACTGCGCAGGAAATAATCCGCGCGCTCAAAGAAAGATAAGCCATGGCAGTAAGAGACATCACATTAGGACAGTATTATCCGGGAGAATCCTGCATACACAGGCTGGACCCGAGGGTGAAGATCATCTGCACCCTGATCTACCTGATCTCGCTTTTCGTCGTGCAGTCCTTTACAGTGTTCGGCCTGTGCATAGTTATGCTGGCTATTGTAATAATCCTCTCCCGCATACCGTTCAGATTCATATCCAAGGGCCTTAAACCCATAATGCTGCTGATCGTCTTCACGATGATCATCAATCTGCTGTTCACCACCACCGGCGACATCCTGGCCCAGCTGGGACCGGTGAAGATCACCAGGGACGGCATATACAGGGCCTGCTTCATGGGCCTGAGGCTGGTGCTGCTGATCTTCGGCTCCTCGCTTCTGACTCTCACCACCAAACCCATAGAGCTTACCGACGGCCTTGAGAAACTGCTGGCTCCGCTGGCAAAGATAGGCCTTCCGGCGCACGAGCTTGCCATGATGATGACCATAGCTCTGCGCTTCATCCCGACACTTCTGGACGAGACCGACAAGATCATGAAAGCCCAGACCGCAAGGGGCGCGGACTTTGAGAACGGCAGCATAAAAGAGAAGGCCAAGGCGCTGGTGCCGCTTCTGGTGCCGCTCTTCGTTTCGGCCTTCCGCATAGCGGGAGACCTTGCCATGGCCATGGAAGCCAGATGCTATCACGGCGGCGCGGGCCGCACCAGAATGCATCAGATGAAGATGGCGAAGGGCGACGCGATAGCGTTCGCGGTCATTATCGTCTATTTCGCCCTTGTGATCCTTTCAAGGAATCTGTCGCTCCTGATAGATCCTCAGGCGGCTAGAGCGTTCCTGCTGTCGCTATAGCGTCCGTGCTGCGGATATGATGCTGCACACTGCGTAGGAAGCGGCGATGAACGGCACGTAAGGCAGCTGGCTGTCATGGCGCACCCTTTTGAGGAACAGAAGCACGGCTGCGGCAAAGCCTGCAAGAAGCCCGGAGAGGGCAAAAACGCTGAAGAGCCCCGCGGTCCCAAGCTGCAGCGCCAGTATCCCGAAGACCGCCGCGTCACCCATCCCGAAGGGAGTGGGCCGATCAAGAAGGCTGCAGATGAACGCAGTCAGCAGAAAACAGGCCCAGACCAGCAGGCAGGCCGGAAGGTTTGCGGCCATGTCCTCCGGCGGCACCCAGACTATAACTATCCCGAGCAGAGCAGCCAGACCGGCTGCAGGGACCTCAAGCTTTTTAATATCGGCAGCAGACAGCGCCAGAAGCAAAACGGCGCAAAAAATACGGACCATAAAGCCTCCTTTCAAGGCAAAGATCCGTCAGGTAAATATTACCAGAAGAGGAAGAGCCGTGTCAATACTGAAAACAGGAGAAAACACTGCGGACAGCTCTCTTAAGAAGCGTTCCAGAGACAAGGACATGACCAGCGGCAACATCTACAGGCTGCTGCTCGAATTTGCCCTGCCGCTCCTTGTCGGCAACCTCTTCCAGCAGCTCTACAACACTGTCGACACCTGGGTCCTTGGCAACTACGCCGCGAAGGAAGCCTTCGCCGCCATAGGCACCATATCTCCGGTCTTCAACCTTTTCGTCAACACCTTCATGGGCCTGGCCAATGGCGCGGGCGTCGTCATCTCCAACTTCTACGGCGCCGGAAAGCAGGACAGCGTAAAGAGAACGGTGCACACGGCCATTACTGTCGCCGCGATCTGCTCCGTGTTCTTCACAGCCGCGGGCCTTCTGACCATGAACACCATGATAAGCTTCATGAAGCCCGCCCCGGAGATGATACCCCATGCGAAAGTCTATCTGGGCATCATTTTCCGCTTCCTGAGCTTCCAGATCTTTTACAACACAGCCGCCGCCATCATGAGGGCGGTCGGAGACTCGAGGCGTCCGTTCTACTTCCTCGTCATAGCCTGCGTCATAAATATCGTCCTGGACCTCTATTTCGTCAGGAGCCTCGGAATGGGCGCCGCAGGAGTAGCGTACGCCACGGTCATAGCGCAGGGCGTCTCGGCCGTCCTTGCAGTAGCCACGCTCGCCAGAGAGACTTCGTGCATAAAGTTCAGACTTAAGGACCTGTGTTTTGACAGGGAGATAGCCGGAAAAATATTCCGCATAGGCATTCCGACGGCTGTCCAGATGGCTGTCGTGAGCTTCTCGAACGTGTTCGTGATCTCCTACATCAACGCCTTCGGCACGGACTTCTCCAGCGGGTACACCGCTTACCTGAAGACCGAGATGCTGCTGTTCATGCCGCTCTCTTCCATATCCATCGCTACCACCACCTTCGTCGGCCAGAACTTCGGCGCCGGAAACATACTCAGGGCGAAGAAAGGCGTTAACGCCTCGATAAAGATATCCTTCGTGCCCACGCTGCTTTTCGGCCTGCCCATATATATCTTCGCGCCGGCCATCATAGCGTTCTTCAACAGCGACCCTGTCGTGGTCGAGATGGGGGCGTACTGCCTGCGCTTCTGCGCCCCGTTCTACCTCCTGCAGTGCTTCAGCCTGAACTACGCGTCGGCGCTGCGCGGGGCGGGCGACTCCTTCGTGCCCATGTGCATACAGGTGGGCTGCTTTGTCGTGATCAGGCAGATATACCTCTTCGTGATGACGAACTATTTCATAAACACGCCTCTTGCAGTCATCGCCGGCTTCCCGGTGGGCTGGACCAGCGCGCTCATACTCAACGTGATAAGATATTTCCGCACTGATTTTCAGGCCAGATTTGATAATCAGAACAAAAAGTAGTATAATATACAGAACGGGGTATTACAGCGGAAAGGGGAAGCAGACATGTTCAAGAGAATAAGGGATTATATCTACGACATAAACGACATTTTCATAGCGCTGATGATAATAATCGTCGCGGCGGGCATCATCGTGTGGAGATCCACCATGATAATGTCCTATCCGGAGTATCTGTCAGCCAAGGAAGCGGCCGCGTCGAATACGGTCACGCCCATAGAGAACACCCAGCCAAGCGGATCGGAAGGAGTCGTCATAAACGTCACACCCAACACCGGCGGCGATAACACTTCGGAGAATACCGGCGCAGGCAGCAGCACGGAGAACACCGTGGAAAACCAGGGCGGAGAGTCTCAGGAAGGCCAGACCGGACAGGCTCAGGAAGGTCAGGGCGGAACGGAGCAGAGCTCGATACCTGTGGTCAGGGCAGACATCACGATAGAATACGGATTCAGGGGCAACTGGTACACAGTAGCTGACCGCATCATAGAAGCAGGCGTGCTTTCACCGGAAGACAGGAATCCGTTCTACAATACGGTACTGGATCTGGATCTCAGCCGCTACCTGCAGATAGGCACATTCACGCTTTCCAGCGATATGAGCTACGAACAGATGATAAGGCGCCTTTGCGGACAGGATTAATATAAAAGGGGAATCAGAGAATACAGGTGATTGGGATGGCAACGGAAGAGAAAGAAAAGAAAGAAAAGAAAGTAAAAGAGAAAAAGGTGAAAGAAAAGGCGCCCAAAGAGAAGGCTCCGAAGGAAAAGAAGCGCAGGCGCTTTCCGTTCGGGCTCATATTGCTGCTGCTCATAATAATAGCTGCAGGAGCGCTCTGTTTATATGTCAGCAACGACGTCCACAAGACGCCCAGCGATTACCGCGGCACCATCATAGAAGGCAACTACTGCTTCTATCTGGAAAAGAGCGATACCATCATCTCCTACAGCACCAGCAAAGGCCCCAGAGCCATCACCGCGGAGGACGAGGACTACAGCAGGTACATGGAGCAGCTCCGCCCGGCGAACAACATATCGGAGAGGACTAAATTCATAGAAGAAGTCAGCGCGGCCATGGGAAGCACGTTCGACCAGGCTTCGTACCGATACATAGACGACCAGGGCGGCAACGTTCTGTTCTCGCACGTGTTCGGAAGCAAAAACGCGCTGTGGCTCTACACCTCAAGCAGGTCGACATGCTCATAAGCGACACCAACATCGTCGGTATTGCTTACTCAAACGACGTTCTCTACGCCAGGGACAACAGCGTGAACGAGACCCGCTGCTACCGCATCAGCACCAGCTATTCCAGGCAGCTGCTGTCGGTGGAGCCTTTCGCCTCGATCACTTCCAACAAAGTCAGCTTCTGGTCCATGATGATGCTCGACCTTACCAAAGGCGTCATCAGAGGCTTCAAGGCTTCAAGAGAAATACAGTAAAACAGTTGAATCAGCCCCGCGCCTTTACCGGCAGCGGGGTTTTTGCAAGAGTTATCCAAGGAGATGTGAAATGCAGACAGTAAAGAAGTTCTATTACGACGTCGTCATCTGCGGAGGAGGCCCTGCGGGAGCAGCCGCGGCCATAGCAGCCGGAAGGGCAGGCAAGAGAGCCATACTTCTGGAGCTCAGGGAGTCTTTGGGCGGCCTTTGCACCAACGGCTACATCACAGGCATAGCAGGAGTCGTAAACGGCATTTGCGAGGAATGGGTCGACAGGCTCGCCGCCGAAGGCCACGCCGTCAAAAGGCCGCATCTTCCCACGGTAGAGCCCGAATACGGCAAGCAGATGCTCGAGGAGATGGTGCTCCAGTCCGGCACCCGCATCCTTTACGGCACCCACGTCGTGGAATGCATCAAGGAAGACAATACGATCAGGAGCGTCATCGCCTACTGCAAGAGCGGAAAGATAGAGATAGAAGGCAAGGTCTTCATAGACGCCACCGGAGACGCGGACCTGGCGCTCGCCGCGGACGTTCCCACCGAGTGTGGCAACGCGGAGTTCTGCGGTCTCAACCAGTCCGTCACCATGGGCTTCCGCCTCGCTTACGTCAACATGAAGAAGTACAACGAGGCCAACGCGGCGTGGAGGAAGGACCCCGAGTTCGACAACAACGACCCGAAAAAGCGCAGCCTCATAGTATATAAAGAGCACAAGGCGTACCAGGAAGGCCGCCTGCACGACATACTCTCGCCCGGCAACATAGTCTATCCGATGGCCGGCCGCGACGAGACCTGCATGGACGTAACGCTGGACGCCACCCACACCTTCGACTGCCACAATACTGACGTGGAGGACCTCACCCGCCAGATCGTGGACCAGCACCGCAAGGTAATATGGTTCCACAACTTCCTGAAGAGCGACGTTCCGGGCTTTGAGGATTCCACCCTCGAGGCCTACGCCCCCATGAACGGCATACGCGACAGCCGCCGCATCGTGGGCGAGTACGTGCTCAAGGATACCGACATCGGCGCCGCGAAGAAGTTCCCGGACGGAGTGGTGCAGCACACCGAATTCTACGATTCGCACATTCCCACGCCGGGCTTCCACACCGCCCACAGGCACATACACGCGGACAAGCCCATTGAAAACGCGGTCTGCAGGCCCACCCAGGACACCGAGGACTACATGTACAATCCGCTCGTAAGGCCGCTGGCCTGGGAAGTCCGCACCGATCCCAGGAACTACTGCGAGATACCCTTCAGGTCGCTGATAGCCACCGGCGTCGACAACCTGATGGCTGTCGGCAGGTGCTTCTCGGCCGAGTACCACGCCAACGGTTCGATCAGGGTAATAGGGCCCTCCATGGGCATGGGGCAGGCAGCTGGATACGGCGCGAGCCTGTTCATAGACCAGAAGCTCGGCGCCTTAAGAGACCTGGACGGGAGTCAGGTGCGCCGGATGATGATAGAAAACGGCGTGCCCCTCGACGAGCCTCCCGGAGGACACTGGAAGGAGATCAGGGAGTTTAAAGGCGAGCCTGTAGTCTCCGCCTCAGACATGTGCGTGCTGGTGGACAAGAAGGGCCGCACGATGAGGTAGCGAAAAGCTTCGGAAATCAAAAATCCCGGTTTTGAGCCGGGATTTTTTGTGTTTCATAATTTTATGCGTCCGCGGCGGCAAAACGCGCCAGACGGGCTCTCAGAGCCTTACAGGGGTG
>CAMYWZ010000047.1 GCA_947302945.1 uncultured Bacillota bacterium | reverse complement strand
TCGCGCTTGCCGCCAAAAAGACCGGCTCCGCGATGATCTACATCTCCACGGACTATGTTTTCGACGGGCAGGGCACACGCCCCTGGCAGCCGGACGACAAGAACTACGCGCCGCTGAACGTCTACGGCCAGAGCAAGCTGGACGGAGAGCTCGCGGTGTCGGAAACTCTCGATAAGTACTTCATAGTCAGGATAGCCTGGGCATTCGGCCTTTCCGGGAATAACTTCATCAAGACCATGATAAACGTCGGGAAGACCCACGACACGGTCCGCGTCGTAAACGACCAGATAGGCACGCCTACCTACACCCGCGATCTTTCAAGGCTTCTTGCCGACATGGCACAGACCGGAAAGTACGGGTACTATCACGCCACGAACTCCGAGACGGAGCCGGGCGCGTACATCAGCTGGTACGATTTCTGCCTCGAGATCTACAGGCAGTACGGCCTTAAGACGAAGGTGGTCCCGGTGGCGACTGCAGAGTACGGGCTTTCAAAAGCCGCCCGTCCTTTCAACTCAAGGCTGGACAAAAGCAAGCTTGAAAAAGCCGGCTTCACGCCGCTTCCGGACTGGAAAGACGCGCTCTCCCGCTATCTCGCGGAGGCGCAGCTGTAGCCTCAGGCCCGAAAGGGCAGACAGAAGGAAAACGATATGGGTCAGATAAGTGTAGAAAAGGACGTAGATGGTATAAAAGGCCTTTGCGTAATAACTCCGGCGGTGCACGGCGACAGCCGCGGCTATTTCATGGAGACTTACAACCAGCGGGACATGCATGAAGCCGGGCTGGATATGGTCTTCGTGCAGGATAACCAGTCGATGTCCAAAAAGGGCGTCCTGCGCGGCCTGCATTTTCAAAAATCATATCCGCAGACCAAGCTGGTCAGAGTGATCAAGGGCGCCGTGTTCGACGTGGCCGTGGACCTTCGGGAAGGCTCCGCTACCTACGGAAAGTGGCACGGAGAAGTGCTTTCTGAGGAAAATAAAAAGCAGTACCTCATCCCGAGGGGATTCGCGCACGGTTTCCTGGTGCTGTCCGATACTGCTGAATTCTGCTATAAGTGCGACGATCTTTACCACCCCAACGACGAGGGCGGCATGGCCTGGAACGATCCGAAGCTCGGCATAGTCTGGCCGGAGGTGGTCGGTAAATATCCCGGAAGCGCGTCGGCGGCAGGATATGTTATGGCTGACGGCACGCCCCTGAGCCTGTCCGATAAGGACCAGAAGTGGCTGGGGATAGAGGACACATTTAGCTTCAAGCTATAGATCCGGGGTTTTTGCCGCCGGTATGCGGGTATAGCTAACGGCTTTTCCGCCTTCGAATTCGAAGATGTAGCCTTCTCCGTTGGAGGGCTGTATGTCGTACCATCCCAGCCCGCTGTCCGGGAAGAAGTGAATGAAAAGAATGGCAATGACGCCTCCGTGGCATACCACCAGGGCGTCTTTTCCTTTTTTGAGGAGCTTGCTGACGCCGCGAAGGACCCGCTTTTTCATCTGGTTGCCGCTTTCGCCGCCCGGACAGACGTTGGACATGTGGTCTCCGCTGATCCACTTCTGGTACTCCGGGGTGTCCTTGAGCTGGTCGTAGCTTTTGCCTTCGAAGATGCCGAAGTCCATCTCGTTGAAGAGGGGCTCTTCTTTGTATGTGACGTTTCCGTAGAGTATGCCGAGGGTCTGCTTGGTCCTGGCAAGGCAGCTGGTGTAGACGTCCAGGCCGGTGATGTCCGGGTAGCCCCCGGCGAGGCGCTTTTCCTCAAGGAGGCGGACGCCTTCGTCAGAGAGGGGCATGTCGGTCCTGCCGCAGTATGTGTATGTGACGTTGGCCTGAGTCTGGCCGTGCCTTAAGAATACGATCTTCATTACTTGAGCTTCTTGGGTATGCCGCAGAACAGGCGGGTGACGCTGTCGGCGTTCGAGGCTATGGCTGACATGACGCGGCCGGCTTTTTCACGCCAGGCGCGGGCTTCTTTTTCCACGGGGACGACGCCGCAGAAGATGTCGTTCATGATTATGACTTTATCGCCTTCGAAGCTTGTGGGGGGCTCAATGCCCTGGCGCATGCAGCGAAGGACGTAGCGCTCGTAGCCGTAGAGGCAGCGCTTGGAAAGGTCCGGCTCCTTCTCGGGCCAGCATTCGCAGACGTCGGACGCCTTGATGCCGAAGTGCTTCTTCGCGTATTCGAGCTTCCCCTGGAAAGCTCCGCCGATGATCAGATCCATAATGTATTCCTTTCTCGGAGTTTGATGTAGTTGGCACCACAGGGACGGTCCTTTTGGTGCCGTTTCATATTGATTCTCTGCGGCGTATGGTTACTGTCCGGACACGTTTACTGAGAGACCATGCCCTCTCAGTCTTTAATCTCAACATGCAGTGGCCATCATTATGCTTCATATGCTGCAGATGATCGCCAGCGCGATGGCGGCGCAGCATTCGCCGATGCTGATGGCGCAGCCGGAGATGTCGCCGGACATGCCGCCGAGGTTTTTGCGGACTTTGAGCACTGTGAGCAGCGTGCAGACGGCGCTGACGCAGACAGCTATTCCTTCAAGCCCTCCAAGCAGGATGCCCAGAGCGCAGCTTATTACGCAGACGGCGATGCAGAAGGCCACGCCGCCTTTGTTCTTTTCAACGCTCTTTGCGTAGGAGCTGGTCTTTAAGGGCTCGAAGCCCAGGACGCAGGCGCTCACGACGCTTCTTGAAGCGGCCGGTATGAGTATCAGCACCAGCCCGCCTGCATTAAAGCTGGCCTGAAGCCAAGCGGCCAGCGTGAATATGGCCAATATCGCCATGCAGATGACCGCGAACGACCCGACGTGCGAGTCCTTGAGTATCTCGAGGCGTTTTTCGCGGTCCCTGAAGGAAAGTACCGCGTCGGAGCAGTCCATGAAGCCGTCCAGGTGCATGAATCCGGTGAGGAGCCAGGGCAGCACAGCCACCAGGGCGCTTCCGACGAAGCCCAGGTGCAGGGCGCCGCAGGCTTTATATATGCCGAACCAGATGGCGCCTATCATGACGCCGAGAAACGGCAGGGCCATAAGCATCTGCGCGGTCTTGGACTGGTCCCACTTTTTCGAGGGGCAGGGGATGCTGCAGAACATCGACCATGCCATGAAAAACGGTGTCATAGGGGAAGCTCTCCTTTGTGCATAGTGATCAGGGCGCCGCTGATCTCCGCGACGGCGTCGCAGGCTTTGGCCAGGGCCTTGTCGCAGAGGGCGAGGGCCTTCATGTATTCTTCGGTGTATTCAGAGTATTCGCCGCCTTCGGAATAGATATAGTCGCTTACGAATACGGCGTTTTTGACGCTCTTTACGAACTTCTTCAGGGCTTTGGCGGTCCTTTCGGCGGCCTTCGGATCCGCGCCGGGGCGGTCCGGAGAGTACATAGGTGCCGTTTTCCGGGTCGCTGTTTTTAAGACACTCCAGAAGGTCCTTGGGCTGCTCGAGAGTAATGAAATTCTTGCCCGCGCGGGAGGCTACGTGGCGCTTGATGCGCTCGCGGTCTTCGTCGTCGTAGGCTATCATGGTGGCTATGTAGTAGAGAGGGCCGCCTTTGGCAAGGGTCGTGCAGCATTCTTCCGCGATGGAGGATTTGCCGTTTTTGCAGCCGCCGGAGATGAAGATGGTCATGGTGTACCTCATCCGCCCTTTCAAGGCTGATATGAAATCATACTGTGAAGCTGTCGCCTTTTCTTATTTCGTCCAGATAGCCGTCGTCTATTACGGACTCTTCGCCGAAGAGGGCCATGCCGTTCATCGCGGCGCAGGCGGCCTTCAGGATCTGGAAGGCTATGGGGCAGCCGGAGCCCTCGCCGAGCCTCATGCCGAGGTTCAGGTAGGGCTTGAGGGAAAGCTCCTCAAGAGCCCTCATGTAGCCAGGCTCGTAGCTTGCGTGCGAGGGAAACATGAAGCTTGCCGCGGTGGGACAGAGCCTTGCTGCGCAGAGGGCTGCAACAACTGAAATGAAGCCGTCGATGACTGCAGGCAGCCTGTTTGCCGCAGCACCCAGATATGCTCCGCACATCGCAGCTATATCAAGGCCTCCGACCTTTGAAAGAACGTCCAGAACGTCCTCTTTGTCAGGTTTCCTTGCGGTTATGGCGCGCTCCAGGACGTCCTTTTTGTGAGCGAAGGCACTGTCCGTAAGTCCGCCGCCGCGTCCGGTGACTTCCTCTATCGAAAGCCCGGTAAGGACCGACAGTACCGCGGAGCTGCTGGAGGTGTTGCCTATACCCATCTCGCCTATGCCTATTGCGTCGAAGCCTTCTTCTTTGGCCTTTTTCGCAAGCTCGGCGCCTGTCAGGACAGCCTTTACTGCAGTTTCGCGGTCCATCGCGTCTTCCTTAAGGAAATTGCGGGTTCCGCCTGCCATGAGCTTTCTGTCCAGAACCTGTGGGCAGTCGTTTCCGAAGTATTTCGCAAGCGCGGACATTCCTGTGACGCGTTTGGTCATGTTCACAGCCTGCGCCATAGTGACGCTTCTTGGAGCGCTGGACACGCCTTCCTCTATGATGCCGTTGTCCGCAGCAAAGACCAGCACGCGGCATTTTTCCACGTGGTTTTTTACCTGTCCGCTGATGCCTGCAAGCTGAATGCTCATGTCCTCAAGAAGCCCCAAAGACCCCGGCGGCTTGGCCAGCTTTGCCTGGCGCTCCTGCGCCGCCTTTACCGCTGCCGCATCGAGCGGCCCTATGCTGTTTATAAGCTCTGTAATGCTGCTGTACATATTATCGTCCATCCTTTTGTCTAACAATTTATAATACCACCGCGTTACGGTTTTATCAATACAAGCATTTCCGGAAGACTGCGTAAAATAGCATTCACCCAATGCATAAAGGCGGCTGATAAAGCGCCGAAAGCCCTTGTTTTCATCGCTTCCGCGTGTTATAATACCTGTTACTTTACATTTTTCGCGCTTGCTGATTTTTAAAGGAGAAAGGAGATACTGTGGATCAGAAAAAACCTGCAAAAGCTGAGAAAAAAGTATCCCGCAGGCAGCACACTGCGCTGCTTTTGGATTTCCTTAAGGGCAGCAAGCACCTGTTTGCGGGCAGCATAGCCGCGTCTCTCATTTACGCTCTTTGCGACATGGTCGATCCCCAGATCTTCCGTGCCGCGATAGACAACGCAATAGGCGGAAAAGAGCCGACCCTTCCGGGCTTTGTCATGAACTTCGTGGACAGGCTGGGAGGTTTCTCGTACCTGGGACAGCATCTGTGGATCATGGCTCTGGCCGTGGTCGCCGTGGCTGTCGTAAGAGCGGCCGCGGGCTTCCTTCAGAAAGTCCTCAACAACAAGGGCGCGGAGACTCTGGTGCGCCGCATGCGCAACACCATGTTCCGCCAGATAGAGCACCTGCCCTACGAGTGGCACATGAAGAACCACACCGGCGACATCATCCAGCGCTGCACCTCGGACGTGGAGATGGTGCGCCAGTTCGTGTCGGAGCAGCTCGTTTCCGTCGTAAGGATAAGCATAATGATAGTGCTGTCGCTGTTCTTCATGTTCACCATGAACGTGAAGCTCACGCTGATAGCCATAATCCCCATACCCTTCATACTTGCTTACGTAATTGTCTTCCGCAAGGAGATGGAGAAGGGCTTTCGTGAGTGCGACGAGATGGAAGGCAAAGTCTCGGCCCGCATCCAGGAGAACCTTACGGGAATGAGGGTCGTCCGCGCTTTCGCGCAGGAAGCCAGGGAAAGGGAGAGCTTCACGAAGCTCAACAACCACTACAACGACCTTTGGGTAAGGCTTGCTGCCATAATGGGCAGATTCTTCACCACGCAGCACCTTCTTAGCATGTGTCAGATACTGCTGGTCATAGTTTTCGGCTGCGTGTTCTGCGTCCGTGGGACAATAACCGCCGGAGAATACATCGCTTTCATCTCGTACAACTCCATGCTGGCATGGCCCATCAGAAGGCTCGGCCGCATGATCTCCGAGATGAGCAAGGCCGGCGTCTGCCTCGACAGGATAGGCCACGTCATGCACGCGGAGGTCGAAAAGGACGCCCCGGGCGCTGTTGATGCCCCGATGAACGGCGACATAGTCTTCGACCACGTCAGCTTCACCTACGAGGGAAGCTCCGAAGTCCTGCACGACGTCAGCTTCACCATACCCGCAGGCACAACGCTCGGAGTGCTCGGCGGCACCGGTTCCGGCAAGTCCACGCTCATGCTCCTTCTTGACAAGATGTACACCCTGCCCGAAGGCAGCGGCAGCATCACTATAGGCGGAACGGACATTCGCGGCATCAGGACCGAACACCTCAGGAAGAACATCTCCATGGTGCTTCAGGAGCCCTTCCTGTTCTCCAGGACCATTGAGGAGAACATAGGGATCTCGTCGAAGAGCCTCACCAGAGAGGACGTAAAGGAGGCCGCAAAGGCAGCATGCTTGGACGAGGCGGTCGAGAGCTTCTCCAAGGGCTACGAGACCTTCGTCGGCGAGAGGGGAGTCACCCTTTCCGGAGGCCAGAAGCAGCGCGCAGCTATCGCAAGGGCGCTCATAATGAACGCTCCTATCATGATATTCGACGACTCGCTGTCCGCGGTGGACACCGAGACGGACGCCAAGGTCAGAAAGGCTCTCGAGGAGCGTTTCGGCTCCGCTACGGTCATACTCATCTCGCACCGCATCACCACGCTTTCCAAGGCGGACAAGGTGATAGTGCTCGACGGCGGCCGCATCGCGGAAGAGGGCACCCCGGACGAGCTTAAAGTATCCGGCGGCATCTACAACAAGATCTACGATATCCAGTCGGGCATCGACGCGGATCTGGGAGGAGCTGCCCAGGGCAAGGCACCCGAAGGAAAGGAGGCAGACCATGAAAACAACTAAAAAAGACGGAAGTCTGCGCTTCTTCGGCATCCCCAAGATGATACCGATGGTGCTTCGCTTTAAGAAGGAAGTCGCCATCATATCGCTCACGGCTCTGGCCTCGGGCGTGCTGGACCTCTTCGGGCCCCTGTTCAACAGGTACGCCCTCAACCACTTCGTTACCGAAGGCACCCTGGACACCCTGCCGCAGTTCATAGGGCTCTACCTGCTGATGCTGGCGCTGATAGGCATCACCGCCTACATCAACATCAAAGTCCAGATCGCAACTGAAGTCACCATGAACCGCGACATGCGCAACGACGCGTTCTCGCACCTGCAGGAGCTGTCCTTCGACTACTACAGCAGCAACAGCGTGGGCTAAATCCACGCGCGCGCCATGAGCGACACCAGCAGGATAGGCAACCTCTTCAGCAACCAGGTGTCGGACGCGATAGAGTTCCTGTTCTACATAGTCGGAGCCATCGTGGTGATGCTTTCAATAGACGTGAAGCTCACCGGCGCCGTCCTGATAATAGTGCCTGTGATCACGCTGTTCTTCAGCCTCTTTTACGGCAAGCTGTTCACCCTCGGCAAGGAAGTAAGAGAGATCAACTCGAAGATCACCGGCAACTTCAACGAAGGCATAACAGGCGCCAAGACCATAAAGTCCCTGGTCATCGAGGACCGCATAGACGAGGACTTTGAGGCCGAGACCGACAACATGTACAAAAAGTCCATGCAGCGCGCAAGGCACAGCGGGCTCTTCTCTTCGGTCACGGATCTTGCGGCGTCGTTCGCCCTGGCATTCGTGCTCTGGAAGGGCGGCATCCTGGCCGCGGAACAGGTCGGTACCTTCTCGATGTTCATGAGCTACGCGCAGGGGCTGATGGAGCCCGTAAGGTGGCTCGTCGAAACGCTGGCGCTGTTCGTGCAGGGCAAGGTCAACATCGAGCGCTACACCAAGCTTATGGAGACTCAGCCCTCCGTAAACGACAGCCCGGAAGTCGTCGCGAAGTACGGCGA
>CAMYWZ010000046.1 GCA_947302945.1 uncultured Bacillota bacterium | reverse complement strand
CGTATGCCGTCTTCTGCGTTTTGATGAGCGCTTCTATCCTTGCGATCTCACGGAGCTTTACGACGGCCGTATCCACCCACAGCGGGTAGGACATGAGGTCGTAGGGAACGTCCTTGAAGGCCAGATCCTTAAATGCCGGGATCGCGACCCCCGCGATGTTCTCCGTGACGCATTCGACACGGTCCACAAGGACCAGTTCCTGTAGCTTTCCGCCATCAGGAAGGAGGGAATTCTCCGCGAATACGTCTATCCAGTCGTCGAGGTTGCCTATCACCACCGAGCGCTCGCCTTTAAGACGGTCGAGTTCCGCTCTGATCTTGGTGATAACGGACTGAAGCTGCTGCTTTTTCAGCTGAAGTGTCGGAAGATAGCGTTGGAACTGCTTTAAGCGGTCTTTCTGAACTTTTAATTCATTTTTAGTTAGCTTGACCGTTGCCATAGCCGCTCTCCTGCATCAAAGCTCCTTGGGCCATCTTTCCTTGATGAGGCTGGTCTTAAGACCTGTCTCATTGGGTTCGAAGCAATCCGCCAGTATCTTCCAGCCCAGGTCCAGCGCCTCTTCCAGAGGAATGTTGACGCTCAGATCCATCAGGCCAGACTCGAAGAGCTCGCCGTATTTGATGAGCTTTTCGTCCCACTCTGTCATCATGAAGCCCATGGAGCGCTTTTCGACGCTTTCCTTGTAGGCTGCGTACAGCTTGATCATGCCGTCCATGAGGGCGCGGTGGTCGTCCCTGGTTTTGCTGTTGACGTTCTGCTTAAGACGGGACAGCGAGCCGAACGGCTCTATTCTGCCGCCTTTGAGGTAGTACTGGCCTTCAGTGATGTAACCGGTGTTGTCCGGGACGGGGTGTGTTACGTCGTCGCCGGGCATCGTGGTGACACTGAGTATGGTTATGGAGCCTGCGCCCTCGAAGTCTACAGCCTTCTCGTACCTGGAAGCCAGGCAGCTGTAGAGGTCTCCGGGATAACCGCGGTTGGAGGGGACCTGCTCCATCGTTATAGCCATTTCTTTCTGGGCATCCGCGAAGTTCGTCATATCCGTAAGGAGCACCAGAACTCTCTTGCCCGCCAGAGCGAACTGCTCGGCCACGGCAAGGGACATATCCGGGACCAGGGTGCACTCTACGATAGGATCGGAAGCGGTGTGCACGAACATTACCGTACGGCTCATCGATCCGCCCTTTTCGATCTCGTCCCTGAACTCCAGATAGTCGTCGTATTTAAGACCCATGCCGCCGAGGATGATGACGTCTACCTCAGCCTGAAGGGCTATTCTTGAAAGCAGTTTGTTGTAAGGCTCGCCGGACGCGGAGAAGATAGGCAGCTTCTGGCTTTCGACCAGGGTGTTGAACATGTCTATCATCGGTATACCGGTACGTATCATCTTTCTGGGGATTATACGCTTTGAGGGGTTTACCGAAGGTCCGCCTATGGCGATCATGTTTTCGGTGAGAGCGGGGCCCTTGTCTATGGGGACTCCCGCGCCGTTGAAGACTCTTCCCAGAAGGTTCTCGGAGAAGGAGACCATCATCGGCCTTCCGAGGAAGCGCACCGGGTCTGTGGTGCTTACGCCCTGGCAGCCCGCGAATACCTGCAGGGAAACGGTGTCTCCGGCAAGCTTGATGACGCAGGCGTAGCTGTCGCCGACGAGGGCTATGTCGTTGTACCTGACGCCCTCAGCCTTGACGGTGACTACGTTTCCTACGATGGATTCGATTTTTGTGTAAACTTTCTGCATAAAGGAACCTATACCTCCTTCTCAGAATCCCAGCCCTTGTAGAAGGCCTTGATCTTCTTTTCCTGCTCGTAGTATTCATCGGTCTGGAACAGTGTTCCGTGCCAGTCGAGGAACTCCTGACGGAGCTGGTTGAAGAAGCCGCGGATCTCCTTCTTGTCGGTGATCTGGTAATCGCTCATGAGAGCGTCGTAGAGGACTGCGAATTCTTCGCGCTGGCGCTCCGGCAGAGAGACTTCGTCTATGGCGTCGAAGGAGTTCTGCTGGAGGTAGACGGCGTCGAGAAGTTCGCCCTTCTGATATACTATGTAGTCTTCCGACGAGGTTCCTTCCTCGCCGACGACCTTCATCATCTGGTTGATCTCTGTGCTTCTGATGAGTATCGCACGGGCCTCTTCCACCTTGTCCATGTCGACGACGCCGCGGTACTTGGACCACGACTCCATCGGGTGTATGGCCGGATACTTACGGGCGTCGGAACGCTCTCTGGAAAGTCCGTGGAAGGCGCCGACAACCTTCAGAGTGGCCTGGGTAACAGGCTCTTCGAAGTTGCCGCCTGCCGGGGAGACCGTTCCGCCTATGGTTATGGAAGCGGTGCTGCCGTCCTTGAGGCGGACCTTGCCTGCGCGTTCGTAGAAGGCTGCGATGGTGGACTCCAGGTAGGCCGGGAAGGCTTCTTCGCCCGGGATCTCTTCGAGCCTGCCGCTCATCTCACGCATGGCCTGAGCCCAGCGGCTGGTGGAGTCCGCAAGGATAAGCACGTCCAGACCCATCTGCCTGTAGTACTCGCCCAGGGTTACTGCTGTGTAGCAGGATGCTTCACGGGCAGCTACCGGCATGGATGAGGTGTTGCATATTATTATGGTTCTTTCCATCAGGGAGCGGCCGGTCTTCGGGTCTATGAGTTCCGGGAACTCCTTGAGGATCTCTACGACTTCGCCTGCGCGCTCGCCGCATGCAGCAACGATAACGATGTCTGCCTCGGCGTTCTTGGCTTCGAGGTGCTGGAGGACTGTCTTGCCTGCGCCGAACGGTCCGGGAACGCAGAACGTTCCGCCCTTGGCCACGGGAAGGAAGGTGTCGATGCACCTGATCTTGGTGACGAGAGGTTCGCTCGGGTGCAGACGCTCTTCGTAGCACTTTACGGCTTCCTTGATGGGCTGCGAGAACACCATGGAAAGCTCTTTTTCGTCTCCGTCCTGGTTCTCGATAACGGCTACGGTGGACCTTACGTGGTAGGTGCCCGGCCCGACTATGGACTTGACCTTCCAGCCGCGCCCTTTAAGGGTGAACGGGACCATGATCCTGTGCTTGAAGAGCCCTTCGGGGACGCTGCCTATCATGTCTCCGGCGGAGACGGGGTCTCCGGGCTTGACGCTGGGTGTGAACTCCCAGCTGCGGTCCGGGATGGGATCCAGATAGACGCCTCTTTCAAGGAAGAATCCGCACTTTTCCGCAAGCTGCGGAAGCGGGTTCTGAAGCCCGTCGAAGACCTGGGTGAGAAGTCCGGGCCCGAGCTCTACGCTCATGAGGGCTCCGGTGAACTGGACCTCGTCGCCGACCTTGATGCCGTTGGTCATCTCGTAGATCTGCGTGCTGGCGATGCCGTTGTTGACACGTATGACTTCGCCCTTAAGGCGCGTGCCGGCAGCCAGTATGTAGGCCACTTCGTTTTTTCTGACTGAGCCTTCGAACCTGACTGTTGCCAGGTTGCCGTTGACTCCTGTCACGTATCCTTTTGCGATATCCATGAATGATCTCCTGTTACAGGTTCGTTACCTGTTTTTGCAATGACCCTAAAATATCAGAGAATTCCTCTTTGCCTCTTTCGTGCTCGAAACTGCCGAAGCGCTCCAAAAGCCTGAGCTTGAGCGCATAGCCGAACAGCGTGTAGTCGTCGAAGTAGTGCAGGCCGACGAGCTGGTCCAGCTGATCCATTTCGTAGGCAAGCAGCATCTTTTCCGCCGTGAGGGGATCCGCCGCGTTCATGGCTGAAGCGGCAAGGGTGGCCGAAGCCTGATCCCTGTCGGCATCCGACTTGTACGTCCTTCCGAGCTTTGCGCTCCTCAGCTGCGTCAGTTCGCTCAAAAGCACCGAATAGAAGCTGTGCCACTCCTCGACCAGAGGCCCCTCCGAAGAGGTGAGCTTAAGATCCGCAAGGAGCTTGTAGGTGCTGTCGCTGACGCTCGTGCTGCACATCTCAAGGAAGGTGTCGTAGCTGAACGGCATGGGACTGTTTGGCGAAAGCATCGGAAGGCTTGATATCAGGTAGTAATATGAAGCCATGATGTTAGTCCTCTAGAATGTAAGATCCTTGAAGTAAGGCATGAGCATCTCGGTGATCTCTTCGTCCGAGCAGTCGAAGTAGCCGGAACCGTCCTTGGCGGCAAGCTTAAAGCCTGCTTTGACGTTTCTGGCTGTTTTGATCTCGAGTCCGCCGCGGATCTCGTCCGCGAGCTTTGCCTTAAGGCCGTCCGTGACTTCCGCAAGCTCTGCGGTGTACTTTGAAACGTCCTCTCCTGCAAGCGCAGCTTTGATGAGTTTTGACAAAGACTCATCGCTTAAACTGTCTTTTACCTTCTGGGAAAGGATCTTCTCGAACTCGTTTTTGATCTCTGCTTTGAATGCGAGGACCGCGTCGCGCTTTGCCTGCTCCGCGCCTGCTTTGGCGCTCTCCTTAAGCAGCGCTATCTCCCTTTCCGCGGTCTCTTTTGCCGCGCTTGCCTTGGCGTTCGCGTCTTTTATGATGCCCTCGGCTTTTTTCTGAGCATCCGCAATGATCGCCCCGGCCTGAGTGTTTGCCGCGTCGATGCCTTCCTTTTTGATCGAGGAAAGAAGGTCCTGAATCTGAAGCTCCATAGGCTGGCCTCCTGAAAGAAATAAAGTGTATTGAAATATGTGTTTTCACATATGCTATCCTGTTAATTTTACTTGAAGAAGGGGATAAAAGTCAATCAAAGATAACGCTCTGCGTTGTTATATTATAAACAAACAGAGGGCCCGGAGGAATGCCTCCGGACCCTTTGATCCACGCGGTTTTGCTATTCGATTATCTCGTCCGGATAGAGGACGTCGTCCGCTCCGGACTCTTCGGTCTTCGCGGCCTTTTCGACCTCGACGGCGAGCTTTCCGTCCTTCATGACGACGCTCAGGCAGTCGCCCATGTCCAGATCGTCGTGCTCGAGTATGGTGCGGGCGATGAGAGTCTCCACGAAGTCCTGGATGAAGCGCTTCATCGGGCGGGCGCCGAAGAGCGGATCGTAGCTGCTGTCGATGATGTACTGCTTGGCCTCGGGGCTGACCTTTACGTCAAGGCCCTTGTCCGCGAGCCTCTTGTCCAGGCCTGCGAGCTGCAGGTCGGCAATCTTCGCGACGTTGTCCTTGGTAAGCGGCTTGTACATTACGATCTCGTCCAGACGGTTGAGGAACTCAGGTCTGAAGCTTGCTCTCAGCAGCGCGCTGACCTGATCCTGGGCCTCCTTGCTGATGTTGCCGTCCGCGTCTATGCCCTCGAGCAGGAACTGCGAACCGAGGTTGCTGGTGAGGATTATTATCGTGTTCTTGAAGTCCACGGTGCGTCCCTGCGAGTCGGTTATGCGGCCGTCGTCGAGCACCTGCAGGAGGACGTTGAAGACCTCCGGGTGGGCCTTTTCGACCTCATCGAAGAGGACCACGCAGTACGGGTGCCTGCGCACGGCCTCGGTGAGCTGGCCGCCTTCGTCGTAGCCCACGTATCCCGGGGGCGCGCCGATCAGCCTGGACACTGAGAACTTCTCCATGTACTCCGACATGTCTATCCTGACTATGCTCTTTTCATCGTCGAACAGGGCTTCGGCCAGAGCCTTCGCGAGCTCCGTCTTGCCGACGCCTGTGGGGCCGAGGAAGAGGAAGGAGCCTATGGGCCTGTTGGGGTCCGCGATGCCTGCCCTGGACCTGAGTATGGCTTCCGACACGGACTTGACCGCGGCGTCCTGGCCTATGACCCTCTTGTGGAGTATGTCCTCGAGGTGCAGGAGCTTTTCGCGCTCGCCCTCCATGAGCTTGGAGACGGGTATGCCTGTCCAGCGGGCCACGATGCGGGCTATCTCCTCTTCGGTGACAGTGTCTCGGAGGAGGCGGTCCGGGCCGCCCTTGCTTTCGGCTTCCTTCTGAAGCTCCGCCAGCTTCTTTTCAAGCGCCGGGAGCGTAGAATACTGAAGCTTAGAGGCGGTCTCGTAGTCGAAGCGCCTCTGGGCCTCCTCAATGCGGCCTGTGAGCCTTTCGATCTCGGCCTTGGCCTCCTTGATCTTCTCGACCGCGCCCTTTTCGGAATCCCAGCGGGCGCGCAGGTCCTCGAACTGCTTCCTCAGGCCCGCAAGCTCCTCGCCTATCTTTTCGCAGCGTTCTTTCGAGAGGCTGTCCTTTTCCTTTTTGAGCGCCATTTCCTCGATCTCCAGCTGCATGATCCTGCGGCGCAGCTGGTCCATCTCGGTGGGCATGGAGTCCATCTCGGTGCGTATCGAGGCGCATGCTTCATCCACAAGGTCTATGGCCTTGTCCGGCAGGAACCTGTCGCTGATGTAGCGGTCCGAAAGCGTTGCGGCTGCAACCAGAGCGCTGTCGTGGATGGAAACGCCGTGGTAGATCTCGTAGCGCTCCTTGAGTCCCCTGAGTATCGAGATGGCGTCCTCGACGGTAGGCTCGCCGACCAGCACAGGCTGGAACCTTCTTTCCAGAGCCTTGTCCTTTTCTATGTAGTTGCGGTACTCGTTGAGCGTGGTGGCGCCTATGCAGTGCAGCTCGCCGCGGGCCAGCATAGGCTTGAGGATGTTGCCTGCGTCCATTGCGCCGTCCGCCTTGCCGGCGCCGACTATGGTGTGCAGCTCATCGATGAAGAGGATGATCTTGCCGTCGCTGTCCTTGACTTCCTGCAGGACGGACTTGAGCCTCTCCTCGAACTCGCCGCGGAACATGGCGCCTGCGATCAGCGCGCCCATGTCCAGCGAGTAGACTGTCTTGTTTTTAAGGCCTTCCGGCACGTCCCCGCGGAGGATACGCTGCGCAAGGCCCTCGACTATGGCTGTTTTACCTACGCCCGGCTCGCCTATGAGCACCGGGTTGTTCTTCGTCTTTCTCGACAGGATGCGGATGCAGTTCCTGATCTCCTCGTCGCGGCCGATGACCGGGTCCAGCTTCTGCTGGCGGGCCCTTTCCACCAGGTCGAAGCCGTACTTTTCGAGCGGTTTCCTGTTATCCTGATCCTGCTGCGGATACATGTTGTTCATATTCATATCTTTCACCCCTTTATGATCATACTTTTCGCACCAGAGGGACGGTCCTTTTGGTGCCGTCTGCGCCTACGCACCAGAGGGACGGTCCTTTTGGTGCCGTCTGCGCCTAGATCAATCCGATCCCGTTGTTGAGGCAGGAGACGTAGCGGCGCTCCAGCTCCCGCTCGGTGTACTTGCCGGAGAGGAAGCCTTTCATCAGCTCGTCGAACATGGTGACGTAGGAGCTGATGGCTCGGCCGAGCTCCTCGCTGCTGTATTTCCTGCCGCGCGGCATCGCTATGGTGCGCACGAATTTGCTGTCCGAAAGCTCGTAGACGAGAGCGCCCGGCTCGTAGTACTCGGCGATGTAGGCGTCCTCCATGCGCTTCCAGAACATGAAGAAGCTTGCCATGGCCGAAAGCAGCGCGGGGCTCTGGCTGCGGAAGTTGACCGTCAGCTCGCCGACGGCGCTTCCCGGAGTCCTGTACAGCTGCACAACGTAGCGCACCGTAGGCCGGTACTTGTACTGCAGGCTGCTCTTGACCGACATGCTCAGCTGGTTCGGCGTGACGAGCGGAACCAGTTCCGAGGTGCGGCTTATGAGCTCCTCCATCTGGCGGAAAATGCTGTCGATCTGCTTTTCCGGGGTGCTCACCGAAACATATTCGGCAAGTATCTGGTTGACCAGGTTCGAACGGTTTGTATTCATGCGCATGGCCAGCTTGTCGACCTCCGCGACCACCTCGTCCATGAGCATCAGGCTGTATAAACTCTTATTCATCGTAGTTGCCTTTCCTGTCACCTCATCCGTCTGCTGCCGCAGACACCTTCCCCCAAGGGGAAGGCTTTTTGGATATTCTTTCATCGCCTAATATTG
>CAMYWZ010000045.1 GCA_947302945.1 uncultured Bacillota bacterium | reverse complement strand
ACGAGGTGCGTTCTTTCGCGTGCCAAGCCAAGCGATGAAAGAATCGATTGTTTACCAGCTTGCGAGGTGTGCTTCGGAATGCCATGCTCTCTCAGCTAAAATGTTTGGCACCAAGAGAACCGTCCCTGATGGTGCGGCACCGGGGAGAACCGTCCCTGGGGTGCGGGTTGGGGGTTGAAGTGGTGGGGGGATTATGAGATAATATATTGATAAGAGTGTTCGGAGGTGGAGTTATGGACCTTGGTAATACCGGAGCGCTGGCGGCAAGGACTTTGCTTATAAGCTTTGCGGCATTTGCTCTCACTTTCATACTTATAAAGTTCGCCGGAAAGAAGCTGCCCAAAGACCAGGGCAAGGAGTTCGCCGTGGCTGGCGAGGTCTCGCAGGGGAAGATCAGAGGCGCAGGCATCCTGATGATGTGCGTCTTCGCGGCTTTCGGAGGACTTGCCGGCGGCTTTACCGATGTAGTTATGACCACCGGTCTGGCCATCCTTTTCAGCATGCTCACCGGCTACCTTGACGACAGGTCAAAGACGCCGTGGGGCGAGCTTAAAAAAGGCATACTCGACCTCGTGATCTGCATATATACCGCAGTTACGATAATGATGAACGAACCGGACGTTGTCGGCCTTAACTTCGGCAGCACGTTCATACAGATACATCCCGTGCTCTACGTTATACTCGCGGCTTTCTTCCTGTGGCTCATGATCAACGCAGTTAACTGCGCGGACGGCATAGACGGTCTGTGCGGGGAGCTTTCGATCAACTCGATGCTCGCCGCGTGCGTCTGCGCCGTTCTGCTCGATAAAGGCGCGGAAGTGGTCCCGCAGTGCGCCGTCATGGCAGCAGTCCTGCTCGCCTACCTGTTCTTCAACTCGGAGCCCAGCAGCGTGCTCATGGGAGATGCAGGTTCAAGGCCTCTGGGGCTGTTCCTGGGCATCATCTTCCTTCGCATGGGGAACGCTCTGTTCGCTATACCTCTCTGCATCGTGCTTCTTGCCGACGGCCTTCTGGGGCTCGTCAAACTCACTGTGCTCAGGGTGTTTAAGACAAAGAACTTCATGAAAGACCTCAGGACCCCGATACACGATCACCTCAGAAAAAACCTCGGCGTCTCCAATGCGCAGGTCAGGACCAGGTTCAACCTCGCGCAGATACTGGTATCCGCCGTGTTTTTCTGCATCTGGTGTCTGCTTAGCTGAAAGACCCGACTGAAATGAGTAAAAAGAAGAACAAAAAGTATTATAACAACGACGCTGCCGTCGACAACACGGAGCGCGAAGCGGCATACAGCGGCAAAAAGAAGGGCGCCAACCTGAAGCTCGTCCTCAGGATAGTCCTGGTGGCCGCAGTCATAGGCCTTCTGCTTCTAGGATGGGTAAAGGGCTGGATAGGCCTAGACGAAAACGGCAAGTTCTATCTTCTCAGAAACCCGCTTGAGAATACCGTCGGCGCTGATCCGAATACCGGTTCCGATCCGCAGAACCCGGACCTGCAATACTACACCTCGGACGTGCTGGACAGCCTTGAAAACACCGGCATTTTCAATTCCACAGCTATTGAGCACATATTCCTGGGGACCGTGAATTCAAGCAACAAAGGCAGCGGCTATCATTACAACATGATCAGCGATGCCCCGGGCAAAATAATCGAAGGAACAAGGTCCGAGCCGGACGCCAACGGTGTCTACACCGCGAACGTTAAGGTGGACGGCCATAAAAAGGACAATTACAGCAGCTTCTACCCCGACAGCTGGTCGCCCCAGCAGATAGTGGATGCCATTAACCAGGCCAGAGAAGAAGCCTTAAGGACAGGGGAGAAGGACGGAAGCTATTACGTGGGACACGGCGGCGGGCTTCGCATAGACCTTTATCTTGACAGCAGCAAGAAGGTCGTAACCGCCTTCCCGATCTATAACGGAAAGTAGGCGCGCCTATGGACAGAAAACAGTTTGAGGGAATGAACGAGACCCTTAAGGGGATCGTTGAAAGGGGAGCCTTTTGCGCTCCGAACATGAAGAAGCGTTCCATGACTGCGGATTTCGTGCTGCACAAGGAGGCGCCCGAGGTGCTTTCAGAGCTTCTCGGAGTTCCCGAAGCGGAGCTTAAGCTTATTGAAGGCCGGCTGAACTTCAGGAAAAAGCTGTTCGAGACTCTCGGCAACAATTATACCGGAAGGAAGATCGCAAGACTGCTTGAGGATGAGATCAGGTGGGAGCTCGGCAGGAGATGCGTGGTCTATGAGCCCGAAAACGCCCAGGAAGTGTGCGAAGCTCTGAGCGGCTTTTCCGGCGGCAAAGGGCCTTTCTACATAGTCGAAGAGGTCTTTCTGGCCCAGTTCGACGAAGTCACGGCAGTGTTTTACGTAGGTAACGACGAATGACGGTCACGCTTGAAAAGTATCGCGAAAACTGGCCTTTTCAGACTTTCGTTACCGCCCAGGGAACGGAGATCAGGTACCGCCGGCATGAGAATCCCAAGTCGGATAAGGTGCTGATGCTGCTTATAGGGACCATCGGCAATTCCGATGCGTTTTACGAGATCTTCGGCACCTTTGCGGAAGATTATTCGGTGCTTACCTTAGATTATCCGGAAGACCTGGAACACAACAGCCAGATCGCGGACGCCATCGCGGAGCTCATTGAAAGTCTCGGACTTAGGGTGTGGCTCCTGGGGCAGTCCCTCGGCGGGTTCGTTGCGCAGATAATCGCAAAAAGGCACCCGGATATAGTCGAAGGACTGGTGCTTTCGAATACGGCGTCCCTTGCGAAGGACATGTCTCCTGAAGCCTTCAGGTTTCTGGGGGACATGATAATGACGCAGAGCATCAACCGGAGGATCGTCAGCGTTGCGCCTGTTGAGTTCATAAAAAAGAAGCTTACCGCGGTGGATCCGGAGCTTGAGGCATCGTTTTCACCGGAGCAGAAACTGCGCTCCGATGCGTTTGCGCAGCTCACGATGGATACTCTGACAAAAGAGAGGCTCAGGCACTCGCTCACCATGCTCGTGGACCTTCCGAAGCAGTACGGAATGCTGCCCGAGGACTTTGCCCGCTTTGAAGGCCGGGTGCTGCTGTTCTTCTCGCCGGACGATACGATGTTCAGCGCGGAATGCAGAGACGCCCTTGTGAATCTCATGCCCTCGCCGGTCGTGGACCGCAGCCTTACAGGAGGGCATCTGGCGATATTCCTCGATCCCGGCAGGTACGCCGAAAGGGTCTCGGAGTTCATAAAGTACGAATCCCGCAGCTAAGGAGACATAAAGTGATAGTAAACGAATACAGGTACTCCAAGGAGATCACGATAAAGGCTCTGGAGTCATACTACAATTTCTTTATAAAAACGCAGATATTCCACTTTGCGGCCCTGGTCCTTGCGGCTGTGTGCGTATGTCTGAGCGATTCGTCGGGGCTTAAGAGATTTGCGATATTTGCCGTGATCTTCCTGCTGATCTTCCTGCTGCGCTACGTCAGGACCTCGCTTGCCGCGAAGTTCGACGCGGACCGCATGATGGAAGAGTGCGGCGTCGCGGACCCCATGATGCGCTACGAGATAGGGAACGAGATCAGAGTCTACCGCCAGGGCCAGCTGCACGTTACGATAGCGCTTGCGGACATCGTAGGATGCAAGAAGAACGGGGCGGATCTTGCGCTGTTCACAAAAGGCAGCTACACGATATATTTGAAGGACGGCTGTTATTCAGAAGGCGGCGCCACAGCGGTGAAGGCCCTCGTAAGGCAGCTGGGTGCTGACGTGAAATAGGGATCATAAAAGCCTGCCGGCGCGGCAGGCTCGTTTTTTTATTCGAATACTACTTTCGCTTCCGCGAAGACCGAGAGGCCGAAGCGTACCCGCTCTCCGGTGCGGGCCGACGTTTCCTTCTGGAACTCCCAGGATCTGACGCGGATGTTTCCCGTGGCTCCGCGGGCTTTAGCCTCCTTAAGGGCAGCCGCTTCGCCTTCTTTTTTCGCGAGATCCACAGCTTCTTCGCGCGTCTCGAGGCGTACGCTGCCGCCCGGGGCGTGGACGATGTAGATGAAGCGCCCCAGATCGTTGGAGAAGCGCTCCGTGATGTGGATCTCCACAGTCGCCGCGACCTCCGCCTTCAGCGCTCCGATGGCATTCGCCACCTCCGCGTTCTCCGGAAGCAGGTACGGCGCGCTCAGCGCTTTTGCCACCGCCGGCAGGAAAAGGTGGGTGGGAGCGCCTATGCCTATCAGTGTGTATTCCGTCGAAAAAGCGTGGGCGAGGAGGCCGGCTTTCGTGCCTGTATCCCTCAGCTCCCAGGCTTTTTTTATCAGGAACATGGTCTGCTCGCCAATGCCTTCCTTAAACTCTCTCTCGTAGCTCCTTTCAAGACAGATGCTGACGATGTTTTCGTACATCTTCGCCTCGACCAGCTCGTAGACTTCGTCCGAGAGCAGCAGGGCTTCGCTTTCTGTGTCGGGGCGCCCCATGCACTTGAGCATGTAGCGGGCTGCCAGGATGGAGGCATCCCTGTCGTACTCGAGGTAGTCGCCCTTGATGTGCATGAAATCCGTGGGTGTAAGGCCTATGCGCATGAGCACGCCTTCGGTCTCGAGGCGCTCTGAATCAAGGCTGTAGATGTCTATGCCGGCTCTGGATTCAAGGTCGTGGAGCATCAGCGGACCTTTCCTGCAGGCGTCGATGAGGCTACGTTCTTTTGCGTTGTAGTGCTCCGCGTTTCCGGGGTCTTTGACAAGGTAGAAGAACTCGTGCAGCGGGAAGGGATTGACGTGATCCGCCGACAGGAGCCTTTCGAGGTCTTTTTTGATCTGAGGATACTCGATGGCGGCAGAGCAGACGGATCGGTTCCTTCTGGGGAAGAGCTGAGGTTTTTTGCTGACGAGCCTAACGGCGCTGTCGCCGCCGAGGTTGTAGGGCGATACCTTGATGCCTTTGACGGAAGTTGCCCAGCCGGCGAGGTTTATGCCGTCCTTCGACATTACCGGGCTGCCTCCGCTTACGACTGAAACGTCGGTGGAGGTCCCGCCCATGTCGATGATTATGTAGTTTTCGCTGTCCGCGAAGAGCCTGCCGGCAAGGACGCTTGCCGCAGGGCCGCAGAGCATGGTCTCGACCGGTCTTAAAAGCGTCAGTTCCTTGGACATGAGCGTTCCGTCGGAGCGGACTATCATTATAGGAGCCTTGCAGCCCCTTGCGGCGAAGACTTCGGATGCAGCGTCGACGAATTCCCTGACTATGGGGAAAAGCCTGGCGTTGAGAAGGGCTGTGCAGCCTCTGGCGAAGACGTTCACGCCTCCGGTAAGTTCGCTTGAAATGACGCATTTTTTGCCTATGCGCTCTTCCTCCAGCTCCTTGAAGCGCTTCTCGTTAGGGGCGCCTGTGTCGTCCGACCACAGCTCGCAGGCGGAAAGGGCGTCCGCGTCTTCCATCCAGTCCTTGTAGTCTCTGAATAGGGCATCCCAGTCCGGCTCGTCTACCACAAGGCCGTCGGCGCTTCCGTAAGTGTCGACCCAGAGAGTGTTTTCAGGCTTAAGATTGTAGTTTTCGGGGGCATGCATGCGGGTGCCGTATTCTTCGTGAAGGCCGAAGACCAGGAGCTTCGCGCGGCAGCCTTTGCCTTCGATGCATGCGTTTGTGGCAAGCGTAGTGGAAAGGCTGACCAGAACTGCCTCCTTTATGTACTCCTGCGGGAGGCCGTCTAGCGCCTTGCTTATGCCTATGGAAAGATCCTCGCGGGTGGTGAGTGTCTTGCCCTTTGCGAGAAGTTTCTGCTGATCCAGATCCACAGCCACCGCGTCAGTGCAGGTGCCGCCCGTATCTATGCCTATGCCTATCCTCATGGACCGATCTCCTGATCAAAAGTTATCCTAATAATGTTCCCATAACGCAGCGTTAAAGTCAACAGAAAAACTCTGCCGCGAAGGTAACGGCGCAGCATATTGCGGCCACGGCAGGAAGTCCGGCGCCGAAAAGCGCGGCTATGACTCCCGCTGCAAGTGCGATTGCTCCTGCGATGGGGCTTTGTGTGGCATCGATTATGGCAGGGAAGGTCATCAGCGCGAGCGTTACGTAGGGCGCGTAGTACAGGAATGACTGCACGAAGCGGCTGTTTATGGGTTTTCTGAATATGGTCAGCGGCAGGACCCGCACGAGGTAGGTGACGCCGAACATCACGAGTATGTAGAGCCAGTTACTGCGCATCGGAGGCCTCCTTCGGGAACAGCAGCGCCGCGGCGGCGGAGATCACGATGATTAGTATCATGGTTTTGGTGCCGGAGCTGACTGCAGAGAAGACTTCAAGCCTGGAAGCTGCCCAGGATGCGGCGAAGCATATGGGTATGAGGACCGCTATGACTTTGTTTTTCTTTGCGGGAGGGATGATTATCGCAAGGAACATGCCGTAGAGGGCGACAGACAGGGCGCTTACTATGCGCGCGGGAAGGACGTCGCCTGCGATGATCCCGCAGGATGTGCCGAGAGCCCAGAGGGGGACCGATATCGCAATGTTTATTGCGAAAAGCTCGTCTGTGACGGCGGCTCCAAAAAGGAGGCGGTGGAAGAATGGCATCTTCGGGTCCGCTTTCTGGGAGAGAGCAAGGCTCATAAGCATGTAGCGCAGGTTGATTATGAGTGTCATGATCGCTACTTCGGCAAGGACCGCGCGGGCTGCGATGAGTGTAAAGCCTGCGTACTCGCCGGCAGATGCCAGGCAGAGGAAGCTGGCGATAAAGCCCTGAAAGGCTGTAAGTCCAGCGCCTCTTGCCGTGATCCCGAGGGAAAACGACACGGCAAAATACCCGAGGCCTATGGGGACTGCGTCCTTAAGGCCTGCCAGGAAGCTGCTTTTTCTGCTGTTTTCATTCAGGAGACTGCCCATGCGATGCTTCGCTTTCCGTGAGAGTTATGTAGGATTATACACTGTTTTATGATATAATCAAAGCATGATAAACATTTTGAACGCATTTTCACATTTTCTGGTCGACTGGGCCTGCGTTTCGGCGGTGTTCGCATCCGGTGCTTTCGGAGCGGATCTGTTTTACGTAATACTTGTTTATGACACTCTGGCTTTCTCTACGCAGTGCGTGTTCGGCTTGCTTCTGGACAGCATGAAGGCGGGCCAGGGCAGGGGCGCGGACAGGTTTTACGGCTTTGCGCAGGTCTGCGGCATGGTGATGGTAGCGGCCGGCGCAGCGCTGACTATGGCGGTTTCGGCGCATGGCACGGCGTTTGTGCCGCTGGTCCTCTGCGTTTGTGTTACAGGGCTGGGAAACAGCCTCTTCCACGTGGCCGGAGGCATAGTCACCTACAGGAGGAGCGAAGGGAAGGCGGCACCGCTCGGAGTGTTCGTGGCGCCCGGAGCATTCGGAGTCACGCTCGGGACTCTGTTTCCGAAGTATGTCTGGCTGGCGGCTTTGATGCTTGCTGCCGCAGCGGTCGCTGCAGCTGTCGTTTACAGCAGGCAGGGCGCGCCGGAGGAGGACGGCGCGGAAGATGCGCGGCAGGCTCAGGCTTTAAGCGGGTCGTCGCCCGCAGGCGCGCAGGCAGAGCGCTTCCCGGCGCTCTGCGTGATACTGCTTACCGCAGCCGTGGCCGTCAGGGCCATAGGCGGCTGCGCGGTCACTTTTACATGGAAGACCGGGGCGGCATCGGCTCTGATCCTTACGCTGTTCGTCTTCCTCGGAAAGAGCCTGGGCGGCTTTATCTGCGACAGGACGGGCGCGGACAGGCTGGCCGCTGTCACCATACCTGTCGCGGCAGTGCTCACGGCTTTCCTGGCGCACAACATGGCCGCTTCGCTTGCCGGACAGTTTCTGATCAACCTCAGCATGCCGGTCACGCTCTGGCTTCTGCACAGGATGATCCCAAAAGAACCGGGACTTGCCTTCGGCCTTGCGGCCTCGGCGCTTTGGCCGGGGACAGCAGCGGGGCTTCTCATAGAACTTACGGGTCCGGCGCGTCAATTTTTGATAATT
>CAMYWZ010000044.1 GCA_947302945.1 uncultured Bacillota bacterium | reverse complement strand
GCTGTGGCCCAGTCCTTGGCTTTTCTTGCGGCTGCGCGCTCGTCGATGAGTTTTTGCAGTTCTTCATCTATTTCCTCTTTCTTTTCCTGCCTTAAAAGCCCAAGCACCGCGGTGAGCTCGTCCAGAAGGGCGAAGGCGGCTTTCGCGAAGGCTTTGCTTGCTCCTTTGGCAACGTCCCTGTTTATATCCGAAACAAGTTCGAAGATGGCGCTGATGGCGTCAGCCGTGTTGAGGTCGTCGTCCATGCTGTCGATGAACTTCTGCTTGTGAACGCCGTAGGCGGCAAGCTTTTCTGCCTCTTCCGCTGTCATGTCCCCTTCCGCACCGTTTGCCATGAGGTGTTTAAGGGTGTCCTTGCAGTTCTGCATCCTCTCAAGGCCTGCTTTCGCGGCTTCCATGAGCTCTCTTGAGAAATTGATGGGCCCTCTGTACTGGGCGGAGAGCAGGAAGTAGCGAAGGACTTCGCCATCGTACTGCTTGAGTATGTCCCTGACGAGGAAGAAGTTGCCTGCGGACTTTGACATCTTCTCGCCGTCTATGTTGATAAAGCCGTTGTGCATCCAGTAGCGGGAGAAGGTCTTGCCGGAAAGGCCTTCGGACTGCGCGATCTCGTTCTCGTGGTGCGGGAACTGAAGGTCCTCGCCGCCTGCGTGAAGGTCTATGGTCTCGCCGAGGTACTTTTTGGACATTGCGGAGCACTCGATGTGCCAGCCGGGACGTCCGAGGCCCCAGGGGCTTTCCCAGGCGATCTCATCCTCTGTTTTTCTGGCCTTCCAGAGGGCGAAATCCAGCGGGTCTTCCTTGATGTCGTTGACGTCCACGCGGGCGCCTGCTTCAAGATCGGCTATGTTCATGCCGGAGAGCTTGCCGTAGACGGGAAACTTTCTGGTGCGGTAGTAAACGTCGCCGTTGACCTCGTAGGCCATGCCCTTGTCTATGAGGCCCTGCACGAACTTTATGATGTCCGGCATGGTCTGGGTGACGCGCGGGTGCACCGTGGCCGGGGTGATGTTCAGCTGCTTTACGTCCTCGAAATACGCGGCGATGTACTTCTCGCCTACTTCAAGGGCGGAGATGCCCTCTTCCCTTGCGCGGTTTATGATCTTGTCGTCCACGTCGGTGAAGTTCTGGACGAATTTGACCTTCTGGCCGCGGTACTCGAGGTACTTGCGCATGGTGTCAAAGACCACGAAGGGCCTTGCGTTGCCTATGTGTATGTAGTTGTAGACCGTGGGACCGCAGACGTACATGGTGAGCTTTCTGGGGTCCTGCGGGACGAGTTCTTCTTTTCTTCTTGTAAGCGTGTTGTAGACTTTCATGTTGTACCTCATCCGGCGCTTCGCGCCACCTTCCCCTGAAGGGGAAGGCTGATATGTATATCAGATCTCCGATCTTACCAGTTCTATCGCTTTGTCGGCGGCTTCGTCAGCGGAAAGCTCCAGGACGTCCCCGCCTCTGCGAAGCTTGTACTCGACTATGCCGTCCGCAGCTTTCTTTCCGACGGTGATCCTGATGGGGAAGCCCAGAAGGTCCGCGTCCTTGAACTTGACGCCGGGGCGTTCGTCGCGGTCGTCTATTACGACTTCGCAGCCGGCGGATTCGAGACGGGCGCCTATGTTTTCGGCAAGGCTCATCTGGACTGCGTCCGCAGGCTTGATGACAGTGATCACAACGTGGTACGGAGCTACGCTGACCGGCCAGATGATGCCGTTGTCATCGTGATGCTGCTCGACTATCGCTGCGAAGGTCCTTGTTACGCCTATGCCGTAGCAGCCCATGACCACGGGGTGCTCCTGCTGGTTCTCGTCGTGGTAGGTAAGGTTCATGGGGACGGAGTACTTGGTGCCGAGCTTGAAGACCTGGCCGACTTCTATGCCCCTTGCGGACTTTACGGGAGCTCCGCAGACCGGACAGGGGTCGCCCTCCTGGAGGAGCTTGAGATCCGTTACTATGTCCGCCTTGTAATCTCTGCCGTAGTTGACGTTGATGAGGTGGTGGTCCGCCTCGCAGGCTCCGGCGCAGAGATTTTTGCTTCCTACAAGCTCGCTGTCAACAATGACGGTGCAGTCGTGAAGGCCTATGGGGCCGGTGAATCCGCCCACGCAGCCGGTCTTTTCACCCATCTTCACCTCGTCGGCGAACTGGATGGCGTACTCGGGAACGTTCAGGATATTGACGAGCTTGGTCATGTTCAGCTGCCTGTCGCCTCTGATAAAGCAGGCTATGTATTCGGGCTCCGGGCTTTCGTTTTCGGGCCTGTAGAGTTCGAAGAGCAGAGCTTTGATGGTCTTGTCCTGCGGGAGGCCGAGGAACTGCGCGACAGCTTCTATGGTCTTGGTTCCGGGGGTGTGGACCTTCTCGAGGGGAAGCTCCGCCTCGTCCGGCGCCGGGGCGTCCTTAAAGGCGGCGCGCTCGGCGGTGGCGGCCATGGTGCAGTGATCGCAGTAGATGATCTCCTCTTCTCCGACCTCGGAAAGCGCACAGAATTCGTGGGAATTGCTGCCTCCGATGGCGCCAGAATCAGCCTCGACCGGCCTGTAGACAAGGCCGCAGCGGTCGAAGACCTTCTCGTATGCGTGGTACATGTTCCAGTAGCTGACGTCCAGGCCCTCCTCGTCCCTGTCGAAGGAATAGTCGTCCTTCATGATGAACTCGCGGCTTCTGATGAGGCCGAAACGGGGGCGGGCTTCGTCTCTGTACTTGTGCTGTATCTGGTAGAGGTTGAGCGGGAGCTGCCTGTAGCTGGAGACCTGCTGGCGCACTATGTCCGTGAAGATCTCCTCGTGGGTGGGGCCGAGGCAGAATTCGCGCTGGTTGCGGTCCTTAAGGCGCATCATTTCCGGGCCGTAGGCGTACCAGCGGCCGGATTCCTGCCAAAGTTCGGCGGGCTGGAGGGCTGACATGAGCACTTCCTGGGCGCCGGCGGCGTCCATCTCTTCCCTGACTATGTTCTCTATCTTGCGCAGGGTCCTGTACCCCAGGGGCATGAAGGCGTAGACGCCTGAGACGAGCTTTTTGATCATGCCGCTGCGAAGGAGCAGGATGTGGCTGGGGATCTCCGCTTCGGAGGGAACTTCCCTGAGCGTACTTAAAAACATTTTTGAAGCTTTTATCATCTTATCGATATCCTTTCGGCTTGTTTGCTTATGACTTTATCTGCCGGATCTGCATGCCAGCGTGGCTGTGGCGAAGGTGCTTATGGCCTCGCCGCTGCCGGTGATGCCAAGGCCTTCTTCGGTGGTGGCCTTGATGCTTACAGCGCCGGTCTCTATACCCAGGGCCTTTGCAGTGGCGGCGCGCATCTCTTCTATATACGGCGCCAGTTTGGGCTTCTGTGCGACAATTGTAGCATCTGTGTTGATTATAGTAAAGCCCGCGTTTTCAACGATACGCGCGGTCTTTGCGAGAAGCTCGCTTCCGGGCATGCCTTCGGTGTCGTCAGACGTGTCCGGGAAGTGAACGCCTATGTCCCGAAGGGCTGCCGCCCCCAGGAGAGCGTCCGCTATAGCATGGGCGCATACGTCCGCGTCCGAATGGCCGAGAAGGCCTTTTTCGTACGGTATCTGAACGCAGCCGAGCATCAGTTTCCTGCCGGAAACCAGTCTGTGAACGTCGTAGCCGTTTCCGCAGCGTATCGTATTCATGGGCAGATCCTCCGGTGTGGTGATCTTTACATTCGCGTAATCACCTTCAGTGATGGTGACGGCGCAGCCGAAGTGCTCCGCAAGTGAAGCTTCGTCCGTGCCTGAAAAACCATCCTGCAGGGCCTTTTCCTCTGCTGCAAGCAGCACCGGCGCCTTAAAGCCCTGCGGCGTCTGGACTTCGTAGAGCATTGAGCGGTCCAGGGTCTTTTCGGCAGTCCTTATGGTGTTTTTGGGCTTTACGCAGGGCACAGCCGCATCCGACCCGGAAAGGAGCGCTTCCATGACGCCGCCGATGACTTCCCTGCTGACGAAGGGCCTTGCCCCGTCGTACACCAGGATGAAGTCCGAATCCGCAGCAAGCTGCCTTACGCCTTTAAGCACGGTCTCCTGCCGGACTGCACCGCCCGCGCAGACACTGATCTTCGGAAGAGCGCCGCCCTCCGCGCCAAGGTGCTTTGCCAGAAGGCCCTCGCAGTATTCTTCGTCCCCCGCGGGGCACATGACAAGTATCTGCGAAACTCCCGGAATACCGCAAAAAGCCCTCACCGACCTTGCGAGAACGGGACAGCCGTCGATCTGCATATACTGTTTTGGAACGCTGCCGCCCATGCGGACCGAAGAGCCCGCGGCTGCGATCAGGACAGAGAACTTCTGCATTTCTTAATTTGGCCTTGCGAATATCATGCGGCCCGCAGATGTCTGAAGGACGCTGGTGACTGTGGTGTCGACTGTCTTGCCTATGTATTTTTTGCCGTTTTCCACAACTATCATGGTACCGTCGTCCAGATAGGCGACGCCCTGCGAGCTCTCCTTGCCCTCTTTGACGAGGAAGACCTGGAGCTTTTCTCCGGGGAGCACCACCGGTTTTAAGGTGTTGGCAAGCTCGTTGATGTTGAGCACTCCCACGCCCTGTATGCCGGCCACCTTGTTGAGGTTGAAGTCGTTGGTGACGACCATGCCTTTCATGTTCTGGGCAAGCTTAAGAAGCTTGACGTCCACTTCGGGGATCTCGTCAAGGGACTTGTCCGAACCGGTGTCGTAGATCTCTATGCCGTATTCGGTCTGTATCCTGTTGAGAATGTCCAGACCCCTTCTGCCGCGCTGGCGCTTGAGCGCGTCAGACGAATCGGCTATGTGGCGAAGCTCGACCAATACAAAGGAAGGGATAACTATATCCCCCTCGATGAAGCCTGTCTTGAGGATGTCGACTATCCTGCCGTCTATGATGACGGAGGTGTCCAGGATCTTCGGCGCTGCCGCCGAGCGGCTTTTTGACTTTTTTCTTGACGACTGCTGCTCTTTGGTCGGCATGACGGCCGCCCCGAGCGTTTTAAGCTCCGGCGTTAGCCTGCGTGCAACCGCTATACCAAGCGAGGCAAACAGAAGATAAAGCAGTACGGTGAGTATCACGTTCAGGTTCAGTACCTGCAGTGCCTGGATCCCATTAATAATCGGCGAGATCAGGTAGGCAATGACCAGCCCTGCGATAAGACCAATTACTACAGGCAGCAGTTCGCCGGCGGAGAGCTTTTCGGTAAGCTCTGCGGCGACAGTATTTGCCACCTTTTCTCCTCTGCTCGTGAGTGCCGAAAAAACATGAAAGAAAATGATTGCGAACAGTCCTGTGGTTACCAGCACTATCAGGGTCTTCTCGGTCTGCGCGAGACCTGAAAGAATATCCCAGTGCTCCACGAGGTAGGTCGACACTCCGAAGCCAAGCAGCATTCCGCAGACCGTCAAGACAACGCGGAATACTTTTTTGAGCATTTTTGGTTCTCCTTATTCTGTTGTGTTTTTATATATCAACGACCGAAGGGGCTTTCAGACCGCCTTGTCGATACGCGCAAGGGCTGTTTCCTCGTCTATGCCCAGGACCATGCTCATCTCCGAGGAGAGTATCATGCGGGCGTTGTTGAGGAGCTTTTTTTCTCCTGTGGATAGCTTCTTTACCCGGTCCACCCTGGTGAGGTTCCTGATGACCTCCGCGACCTTTGAAAGATCCCCGGTCTTGAGCTTTTCCATGTTTTCGCGGTTCCTGCGGTTCCAGTTCTCGTCCATGGGGGTAGACTCCGCGCCGAGAGCATCATAAATGGGATCGAGGGCTTTGGGCTCTACTATACCGCGAAGGCCGACAGCCTCGGCTCCGCTGACAGGGACCATGACCTGCATGTTGCCGTGCTTGATCCTTACGATATAGTAAGAGCGCTCCTCTCCCAGTATCGTTCTGTTTTCGATGCTTTCGACGAGGCCTGCTCCGTGCATAGGATAGACTACTCTGTCACCAATTTTAAACATAAAATGAGGAACCTCCGAAGCTATTATAGCACGCAAAAAGGTTCCAGTCAATAAATTAAATTGTTATATTATCATCGCATGCAAGCCCTGTCAACAGTAATTTTCGATAATTTTACTGTAAGCCTGCAATTATTTTTCGGGAATCAAACGCGTGCCCTAAGACTGCTGTTTGACAGGCAACGTGAACCAGAAACGGCTGCCTTCTCCGGGCTTGCTTTCCACCCCGTACTGGGCGCCGTGTTTTTCGAGGATCTCCGAAGCTATCGAAAGCCCCAGGCCTGTTCCCTGGGCGCTCCTGGTGCCCTGGCGGCTTGCTTTCTGATAGCGGTTCCAGATCTTCTGCAGATCGTCCTCGGCTATGCCTATACCCTTGTCCGCGACGGAACACATCACAGAACCGCCTTCGAGAGCAAAGCTCAGTCTGACGTCCTTTACGTCCCTGCTGTAGCGTATGGCGTTGGAGATCAGGTTGGAGATGACCTGCTGTATCTTGCGCCTGTCGCCGTAGACCGTGATGGCCCCGGGAAGCTTGTCGAAGTGCAGCGAGAATCCCTCCTGCTCCATGACCATGTAGGTGGAAAAGACGCTCTCGGCTGCCTCCTGGATGTCGAAGTCCTCCATCTCCATCTCCACGACTCCGGCCTGCATCTTTGAAAGCGTGAGTATATCCCCTACCAGGTCGTCCAGGCGGTCCGTCTCCTGAATGATGACGGAAAGATGCTCGTCACGGCGGGACGGGTCGTTTCCGGAGATGTCGCGGATGAGCTCCGCGTAGGATTTTATCATGGTAAGAGGCGTCCTCAGGTCGTGAGAGACGTTGGCTATGAGGTCTTTCTGAAGCGCATCGGAAGCCTTAAGGTCCGCGGCGGTCTGGTTCAGCGTGGCCGCAAGGTCCGTAAGCTCCTTGTAGTTGCCTCCCTCGAAGTGGGTGTCGTAGTTGCCTTTGGCAAGCTCCCTGGCCTTGATCTCCATGTCGGTGATAGGCGTTGCCAGCCGCTTTGAAGTAAAGCGCGCGATGAAGAAGCCTATGATGAGGGCTATTATCGTAACGATCAGCAGCTGGGAGCGTATGATGCCGACTGCAGGCCCGAGCGGAGCGAGGCTTGCGATGGCGTAGATGTAGACCGGGTTTCTGGAGCTGCTCTCAACGTATTTTCCGTATATGTAACGCGAAGCGTCGTCCGGGACGCGGTCCTTTGCGGTAAAGCTGACTGTGGTACTGTCTCCGCTTTTGAGCATTCGCCTTGCCTGGGCGATGAGCTCGCGGGAATTCATCATGAACCTTCCCTGGCCCACACTTTCAGATGAGATGTAGAAGGTGCCGTCGGTGGACTCTATCCAGATGTAGATATCGTTGTCAGAGGCCTTCTCGCCGAGGAAGGAGACAAAGCTGTCGTAGGAAATGTCGTCTCCGGCGTGGGCGTAATAATCCGCCACGGTCTTTACTGCGGCGGAGCAGCGGCGGCTCATGGCGAACTCGTAGTATTTGTCGAGGAACACCGACTGGAATATCCACAAAAGGGCCATGAGGACGACTGCAAAAACGATAAAAGAGACTGTGATCCTGTACCGCAGCTCTTTTACCGGTCTTTTATCTTTTTTCTGCCCTTCCGGGATCTTAATCTTCAAACTTGTAGCCTATGCCTCTTACTGTCGTGATCTTGTCCCTGTATTCTCCAAGGCGGCTCCTGAGGTTCTTGATGTGGGTGTCTATGGTGCGGTCGTCGCCGAAGAAGTCGTAGCCCCAGATGTCCTGAAGCATCCTGTCTCTTGAGAGGGCGATGTTCCTGTTCTGCATGAGGTAGGCCAGGATCTCGTACTCCTTGAGGGTGCAGTCTATCTTGACGCCGTCGACGGTGACGGTCCTTGAATCCATGTTCACGACCAGGCCGCCGGAGCTTAGGACGCTCTGCTTTACGGGCTCGTCGTTCTTCTTTTTCCTTGCCAGGACTGCCGCGATGCGGGCCATCAGCTCCTTGGGGCTGAAGGGCTTTACGACGTAGTCGTCTATGCCGAGCTCAAAACCGAAGAGCTTGTCG
>CAMYWZ010000043.1 GCA_947302945.1 uncultured Bacillota bacterium | reverse complement strand
GTGCCGTACTCCATGATGTAGGACACGATTATGAAGGCAAAGCCGGGGACCATCTCGTAAATGGCTATTTCCAGCAGCTTTTCGGTGGCCGCCAGGTTTCCGTAAGCGATGCAGCTGATCATCCAGGCTATCACCGGGAGGAAGATGACCTCCAGGCCCAGTATCAGCACTTCCTTAGCGCCGTCGTGGGTGAAAGGAACGCCTTCCTCAAGCGTCTTGCGGAAGAACCTGAGCACGAAGAAGTAGTGCACCACGAGCACAAGCCCTTCGGCTATCTCCGTTACAACAGGAGCGATGCTCTGCCGGACCGCGTTTCCTTCCCTGATGAGCCCGGCTATTTCCACAGCGCCCATGACCGTACGGTACAGACCGAAAAGAATTACTATGACAGACGCGGCCATCATTATCCTGACCAGCGTCTTCATCTGCTTAAGCTTGTTCATATCTCTCTCCGAATGAAACGCAGGCTATACCGGCATGGTGAGCTGGTCCGGCATGGGCTCTTCGAAGTCTTCGTCGTCCAGGACGAGGCTGTCCGCGTCGTCTATCTCGGGAAGCTCCGCCAGGGACTCGAAGCCGAAAAGCTCCAGGAACTTGCGGGTGGTTCCGTAAAGATAGGGCCTGCCGACGGCGCTGCTCCTGCCGAGCTCTTCGACAAGGCCGCGCTTGATGAGGCTCTCCATGACTCTGTCGGAGCGTATGCCGCGTATCGAATCTATCTGCGTCTTGGTGACAGGCTGCTTGTAGGCGATTATCGCGAGCACCTCCAGCGAGGACTGCGAGAGCCTCTTTTCCCTGATGGGAGTGCAGAGCCTGGTGATGTAGTCGTCGTTCTCGGCGCAGCTTACGAACTGGAAAGCCTTGTCCATCTCGCGGATGCGGATGCCGCTGCCGCGGTCTTCGTACTCCTGGGCGAGCTCCCTGAAGCACTTGACTGCGTCCGCCGCGGGTATGTCCAGAAGCCCGGCCGCCGTCTTTGCCTCGACGGGCTCTCCGAGCACGAACATCAGGGACTCGAGCACCGATTTTATCTGATCCTTAGTCATTTGTTCCTCCGTTTTCGATGCGGGTTATCGTTATGTCGCCGTAGCGCTTTTTCTGGACCGCGCTGACGGAACGCTGCTTTACGAGCTCCAGAAGCGACATGAATGTTATGACCCTGTTGAAGGGCGAATCGTCTTCTTTTATCATCTCGGAGAACTTCATGCTCTTTCTGGTGCGGAAGTACTCCGTCATCTGCATGATGCGGTTCTCCATGGACATCCTGGCGCGCTCCACCCTCTCGTAGGTGCGGTGCATCTCCTCGAGGCGCTTCTTCCTGAAGAGGAAGGCCATGAAGGCCGCCGCGAAGTGCGAAAGGTCCCCTTTGAGGAGCTCTTCTTCCTCCCCGGCGTAGACCGAAAGGTCCTCGGCAGGCTTTGCGTGCACGTGGCTGGTGATCTCTTCCTGCTCAGCCAGGAAAGACGCCATCTCCTTGAACTGCTTGTACTCTATGATCCTTGCGACAAGGCGGGCGCGCGGGTCTTCGGGCTCTTCGTCTGCCGGATCGGACGGCTGCTGCGGCAGGAGCATGCGGGACTTGATCTCTATCAGTTCCGCCGCCATGACCATGAATTCCTGGGCGACCTCCACGTCGTGCTCTTTGGCCTCGCGGATGTACTCTATGTATTGACTTGTGATCTCCGAGACCTTTATATCCCAGACGCTCATCTTGTTCTGCTCTATCAGGTAGACCAGAAGGTCGAAGGGGCCTTCAAAGGACTGGATCTTTACTTTGTATACCATTTGTTCTCCGCTGTCTTACTGATCGATGAGGACCAGCTGATCTACGAATTCCGTGCTGTAACCATTGGCGGCAAGCCAGTTCTCAAGCTGCTCTATGCGCTTGAAGACCAGATTTGCGTACCACCTGCTGTAATTCGGATTGCTCCTTACCGCGCTGATGCCCTGGTTGTATGCGGCAAGCGCCCTGGTGACGTCCCCGCCGAACTCCCTTATGTATTCGTCCAGCATGGGCGCGCCGTACTCCATGTTCGTGTGCGGGTCCTGGAGCATCTCAACGGTGTAACCCATATCGGATGCGTAGTAATACAGGATCTGCATGAGGCCTATTGCGCCGGCACTGCTGCCGGCCTCGGTGTCGAAGCGGCTCTCGACGTTGATGACGCCGAACATGAGCTTGGGCGTGATGTATTCGAGAGTGCCCGCAACGTGCCTCATAAGGTACTCGTACCATTCAGCCTGGTACGGGGAAACGTACATGCCTATCTCCATTATATACCACTTTACGCCTTCGGAGTAGCTGGCATTCGTGTCGGAAGCTGCCCAGCGGGCTGCGCTGACGGCCGGATCGGTGCTGAGATAAACTCCGCCCGGCTCCCTGGTGCATACGTCTATGCCCAGAACGCTTCTTAAGAAGTTCTCCGAGGCGTAGTACGCGCCCGACTCGCTGATGGCTATATCCGTAGTCGAAGGAAGCTGCAGGCCGCATAGCTCCTTATAGCCTGTCGTCACCTGAAAGCCCCTGAAATAGTGGTCGCAGGTGTAATTTAAGAGCGCTGTCTTTACCGAATCGAGGCCCGGAGCTTTGGGAGCGGGGTCCGAGTCCTCCGACATTGACTGGGGTGTCTTCTCCTGCACGGTCTGAGGCACGATTATCGCGGAGCCTGAAAGCTCTCCGACCCTGTCGGTCTTCTCTTCCCTGACCAGAGCGGAAATATCCACCGGGACGTATATCATGCCGTTGACTCTGACGACAGGGTGCACAAGCGACCAGTTGTCGTAATGCCGCCCGTCTACGTATATGTCTTTCAGCAGATACTCGGCCTGAGCGGTGTACAGGATCTGCGGGTCTACCGTTTCAGCCTCGGCCACGGGGACCAGGAGCGAAGCGGAGAGCATCGCGCCGCACACCAGCACTATTAAGATGTTCAGTATAGTTTTCTTCATTGATGAGAACAAAAAAAGCGCAGCGGAGAAAGTATCCGCGTGACGCTTTTACTCTCCGAGCACTTCTATCTTAAGCCCTGCTTCGCGGGCCATTTCCTGCGCGAGTTCGTCCGGGTAGGCTTCCTTTATGACCACCCTTTTGATGCCTGCGTTTATTATCATCTTGGTGCAGATGATGCAGGGCTGGGTGGTGCAGTAAAGCGTTGCGCCCTCTATCGACTGGCCCAGACACGCAGCCTGTATGATGGCGTTCTGCTCCGCGTGAAGACCTCTGCAAAGCTCGTGCATCTTGCCGGACGGAACACCCATCTGCTGACGGAGGCAGCCCACTTCCGAGCAGTGCGAGATCCCCTTGGGGACGCCGTTGTAGCCCGTGGCCATGACCCTGTTGTCCTTAACGATAACAGCGCCGACGCCCCTCCTGATGCAGGTGGTGCGCTTCCTGGCCAGCTCCGCCATTTCCATGAAGTATTCGTCCCAGCTGGGTCTGTTAAGCTCCATAAGACTGCTCCTGATAAAACACCTCGTCCAGCCACAGCCCTCCGGCGGGAGCGATTATCCCTGCCCTGCTGCGGTCTTTGGACTCTATGATCTCCTCAAGATCTTCCGGGCGGCGCTTTCCGAGGCCCACCTCCGCGAGCGTTCCGGTGATGATCCTGACCATGTTGTATAAAAAGCCGTTTCCTTCTATGCGAAGCTCTATCTCCGAAGGATCTTCCGGGCTCCGCTCAAGTGTGAGGCTGTAAACTGTCCTGACTGTGGATTCGCGGGGAGTGCCGCCGGCGCTCTGAAAACACGCGAAATCCTTTTCTCCGACTATGTATCCGCAGGCTTGCTGCATGGCCTCAAGATCGAGGGGCTTTGCTATCTGCCAGCGGTAGCGCTTGAGGAAGATGTCCGGCTTTTCGGCGTTCCTTATCCTGTAGATGTAGCGCTTTCCGAGGGCTGAAAAGCGCGCGTGGAAACCTTCCGGCATCTCTGACGCGGCCACGACCGAAATATCCGAAAGACCTTCGATGCGGTCGTCCGCGAGCGCGGTATTAAAGACCATGGGGATCTTTTCGACAGGGATGCCAAGCTCCGTCTTAAGCGTTGCTCTCTGCCCGTAGGCGTGCACCCCGGCGTCCGTGCGGCTTGCGCCTTCGAGGACTATCTGTGTGTCGAAATAGGCGCTTAAGGTCTCCTCCATGCGGCCGCATACCGTCCGAAGCCCCGGCTGTCTTGCCCAGCCGTGATAGAAGGAACCGTCGTAGCTTACTGTGAGCAGAAGGTTGCGCATCCCGGAAACTACCTGAACTCTCCTATTCTTTCGTATTCAGGCATCAGGACCAGCTTGCCGTCCGTGGTGAAGACGCCGCATCCGCCGTTGTACTCGAACGAGATGTACCCGTTGGCGACTGAGAGGATGGGACATTCCTCGGATTCGGCAGCGAACAGGATATCTCCGCTATAGTTTATTACGCCCCAGAAGCGTCCGGCCTTTACCACAGCGATACTGCTGCAGAACGCGCCGTTGTTGTCGGCGCTTGAGTACTGGTTGTTCTTCAGAGGCTGGACTTTGTCGTACTGATAAGGGATGACAAGCACTCCGGTCTTGTCGATGAAGCCCCAGGCAGTGCCGTTGCTGACAGCCGCGAGGCCTTCGGAGAACGGAAGAGCGTTGTTGTACTTGAAGTCTATCACCACGTTGCCGTCCTTGTCCAGGTAGCCCCAGAAACCGTTCTGGTTGCAGACCAGGTAGAGGCCGTCCTCGCAGTAAAGCACGCGGATATAGGAGGGGCTGAGGACCACGGTGCCGTTTACGTCGGCCAGTCCGAAGAGGCCGTTGTCGGCTTTGATCACTACCCTCATGTTTTCGTCGAAACCGTTTTCGTTGACGTCGAGGCCCTGAGGCACTGCGGCAACGACAGAGCCGTCGCGGTCGATGACATAGGCGCTTTCAAGGGCGCTGATGCCCTGAGCCGCGAGCGTGGCGTTGGTAGTGCGCATTACAAGAGCGTAGCCGTTCCTGAAAGGAGTGGCAAGCTCAACGAATCTGGAAGTTTTGTAGGAAACGCCTTTTGCGAGCGGGAGCCTGCCGAGATTGATGCAGATCTCCGCGTTGCCGTCTATGTAAGCCATCTTCTGGACGTAATCCACGTCGGCCCTGACACTTGCGATGCCTTCTCTGAAGACCGCGCTGGCAGTGATAACGTATTTGTCGAACGTATCGAGGAACCCTACACCTGCGCGGTTGATGAACATATACTCATTGTACAAGTCGCTGACGCAGGCAAGATCTCCGGTGAACTCGGAGGCGGTCCTGTATCTGGGCGCGACCACCCAATTGCCTCTGAGGTCTATGTAGCCCCAGAGATGGCTGCTGCTGTCCTGCGCCGGAGCGATGTAGCTGTCGCTGCCTATATCAGCTTTCACAAGCTCTATAGTGGACTTCTCCTCCATCTTGTCCTCGAGGGTGAGCTCGCGGACGACTTCTTCCTCCTCGATGGGACCTGCGGTCCCGATGACGGGTTCTGTCTCCTGAGGCGTTCCTGCGGGAACGCTGGTGGTGCTGAGCTTTATGGTACAGGATGAAAGCCCAAGCAGCATTACGGCTGCCAAAATGATCGATAATAGTTTCTTCATGACTTTTACGACTGTTCAGCTGTCTAAACTATGGGTTTCCAGGACGATTTAAGCCCTACTATCTGGTTGAACACCGGGGCGCCTTCTTTTGAAAGGACGCTGTCGGTGATATAATATCCGCTCCTGAAGAACTGGAAGCGCTCGCCCGCTTTGGCTTCCTTTACGGAAGGCTCCGCGTAGGCTGTGAGCTCCGTCCTCGAATCGGGATCGAACTCGTTTCTGCCTGTCTCCTCGTTTGGATAGGCCAGGTATCCGTACTCGCGCACGGGGACTGCTGCAGCGGTATTGGCATCCACCCAGTGGATGGTGCCCTTTACCTTGCGGCTGTCGGCGCCGGGGGTGCCGCTCTTGGTGTCCGGATCGTAGGTGCAGAGGACCTCCGTGACGTTTCCGGCCTCGTCTTTTACGACGCCGGTGCAGGTTACGAAGTAGGCTCCCTTAAGGCGCACTTCGTTGCCCGGGAAGAGCCTGAAGTACTTCTTAGCGGGGATCTCCATGAAGTCGTCCTGCTCTATCCACAGGTTTCCGCTGAAGGGCACCTGACGGCTTCCGAGCTCCGGAACGTTGGGGTTGTTTTCTATGGTGCACATTTCCGTGCGGCCTTCCGGCCAGTTGGTTATCGTAAGCTTTAAGGGCCTTGAGATGACGAAGCGGCTCTCCACCCTGTCCTTAAGGTCGTCCCTTACGAAGTACTCCAGCTGGCTCATGTCTATGAGGCTGTTGGCCTTGGAGACTCCTATGGCGTCGCAGAAATTGCGTATGGCCTCGGGGGTGTAGCCCCTGCGGCGCATGCCTGCTATGGTGCACAGGCGCGGATCGTCCCAGCCCTCGACCTTGCCTTCCTCGACAAGCTTCTTGATGTTGCGCTTGCTCATGATGGTGTTGGAAAGGTTGAGCTTGGCGAATTCTATCTGCTGGGGAGGTTCCGGCCAGTCCGTGTTCTTAAGAGCCCAGTCGTAGAAGGGCCTGTGGTCCTCGAACTCCAGGGTGCACAGCGAGTGCGTGATGCCTTCTATGGCGTCCTCCAGCGGGTGGGCAAAATCGTACATCGGGTAGATGCACCACTTGTCCCCTGTGTGCTGGTGGCTTACGTGCAGGACGCGGTAGATGACAGGATCCCTCATGTTGATGTTGGGGGAGGCCATGTCTATCTTCGCGCGTATGCACATTGTGCCGTCTTCGTATTTGCCGGCGCGCATGTCCTGAAAAATCTTAAGGGATTCTTCGGGGCTGCGGTCCCTGTTCCTGTCGTTGGTGCCGGGCTCGGTGAGGGTGCCGCGGGTGGCGCGGATCTCTTCCTGATTCATGTCCGAGGCGTAGGCGAGGCCCTTTTTGATGAGCAAGCATGCGCACTCGTACATCTTCTCGAAATAGTCCGAAGCGTAGTTCAGATCAGCCCATTCGAAGCCCAGCCAGCGGACGTCGTTCTCTATGGATCCGACGAATTCGTCGTCTTCCTTGACGGGGTTGGTGTCGTCGTAGCGGAGGTTGCACTTGCCGCCGTATTTTTTAGCGGTGCCGAAATTGAGGCAGATGGACTTGGCGTGACCTATGTGAAGGTAGCCGTTGGGTTCCGGCGGGAAGCGGGTGATTATCTCGTGGGAATACTTGCCTTCCGCTATGTCTTTATCTATTATGTCGTGAATGAAATTGCTTTCCATATCGTTTTTTTCGTACGATGAACACAAAGTGCCACATTAAAGCTATAATTTGACTACTTATTATAACCCGCAAACGCGATTCATGCAAGCATAAAATAATTCGTGCATTTTTCAAAAACCGCTTGATTTTTTATGCCGGATTTGCTAAAAAATATAAATACAGGGGTTATGGAGGCAATTATGACGATAGATGTTATTGACGCGAAAATACTGGAAGTCCTCCAGGAAAACGCCAGGATCTCCTTCAAGGAGCTCTCGCAGAAGATCAATCTCTCCCTGTCTGCCGTAAGCGACAGGCTCAAGAAGATGGAGAGCAGCGGCCTCATCAGCCAGTACACAGCCATACTGGACCCTTCCCTTCTGGGCAGGGAGCTTAAAGCCTACATGATGATCAACGTGGATTCCTCCGGAGACATAGAAGAGCTCTCGAAAGTCATCTCCGAATCGGACGAGATACTCGAAGCCTATTTCGTCGCGGGCGATTTCGACTACATCCTCAAGATAGCCACCAGGAACACCAACACCCTCGCGGACCTCGTGAACCGCATAAAATCGGTCAGGACCGTCCAGCGCACAGAAACTACGATAACCCTCACGGAACTGAAGCAGAAGTTCTCCGTTCCGCCCATCCCGAATAAATTCTGAAGATACAGCAAAGCCGCCCCAAACGGAGCGGCTTTTTTATTGCTTTGTTTAGGTATTTACTTCTTGGACTTCTTGCCCTTGGCGTTCTCTGCCCTTCTCTTTTCGGCAGCCTTTGCGGCCTCTTCCTTGACCTTCTTCCTGTTCTTTACGGCCTTGGGGATGGTTCCGCCGTGGGCTT